>JAZSKO010000030.1:0-16811 GCA_045534875.1 Eubacteriales bacterium
CCCGTCCATATAGGCGAAGTATCCCGCCGCCGCGAACATGGCTCCGTTGTCGCCGCAGAGGGCGCGCTCGGGCATGGAAAGACGCACGCCCCGTCGCAGGCAAAGCGCCTCCAAGGAGCGGCGCAGATGCGAATTGGCGGCAACGCCGCCTGCCAGCACCAGTCGATCCAATCCCGTTTGCTCCAAGGCCGCCTCCGCGCCCTTGGTGAGCGCCTCGACCACACGCGCCGTGTAGGCCGCCGCCACGTCCGCTCGGTTGACCGTCTCTCCCCGTTGCTCCATCCCGTTGAGATAGTTGAGGGTGGCGGTCTTGATGCCGCTGAACGAGAAGGCGATCCCCTCCCCCTGCAAGGAGGGCGAGGGCAGGCGGATGGCGTTGGGGTCTCCCTCATAGGCCAGCTTGTCCAGTGCCGCGCCTCCGGGATAGGGCAGACCGATCACGCGACCGACCTTATCGAAGGCCTCTCCCGCCGCGTCGTCACGGGTCGCCCCGATCTCACAAAACGAGGTGGGCGCATCCACGCGGTAGAGCGAGGTGTGTCCTCCCGACACCACCAGCGCGACGAAGGGGGGCTTGAGGGTCGGGTCGGAGAGATAGGCCGCCGCCACGTGTCCCTGAATGTGGTCGACCGCCACAAGCGGGATCTGATGGGCATAGGCCAGCGATTTTGCAAAATTCACGCCCACAAGGAGCGCACCGATCAGCCCCGGGTGCGCCGTGACCGCCACGGCGTCGATCTCGGAAAGCGACAGTCCTGCCGTTTCCAAGGCCTCGCGCGTGATGGACGAGATGGCCTCCACGTGCGCGCGGCTGGCGATCTCGGGGACAACGCCTCCGTAGAGACGGTGTATCTCGATCTGGGACGAGACGATATTGGAGCGAATGACACGGGTATCCTCGCTCATCTCCACCACGGCGGCAGAGGTCTCGTCACAGGAGCTTTCAATTCCAAGTATCTTCATGGTCGTATCCTTCTTTTTGGTTTCCAAAACGGTCACTCGGTGGGTGACCAAAGCATCACCAAGGCATCCTCAATCGGCTTTCGGTAAAAGCCGCGACGCGTCCCCGCCACCGAAAAACCACGGGACAGGTAAAGATCACGCGCGACGGTATTGGAGGCGCGTACCTCCAAGGAGACTTGATAGAGCGACCGTCTCTCGGCCTCGCGCAAGAGCGCGTCAAGCAACGCCCCTCCCACGCCGCATCGGCGGTAGGACGGATGCACGGCGAGATTGGTGATCTGCCCCTCGTCTGCCGCCAGAACAAGTCCCACGTAGCCAATGACCTCTTGGCTCGGCAGGGTGGCCACGACGGCAAGCCCCATCTCGTGGAGCAACCGCTCCACCGACTCCCGACTCCACGGCTCACAAAAGCAAAGGTTCTCTATTTCCGCGATCCCGTCGAGATGCGCGTCGGTCGCCTCTGAAACGGTATAGTCAAGCATCGCTCTTGTCCTGATGGGGAAGCAGAAGGGCCTTTACCCCCTCGGTGATGGCTTCGAGCGTTTTACGGTAGGTCTCGGCGTCCGCCCCAAAGGGATCGGCGATCTCCTTCGGCATACAAACGATCCGCTTGGCAAGCAAAGGATTCTCCATCAAGAGCGTCATGGTATGCTCTCCCGTCATGCCCACCAAGAGGTCATAGGTCTCGGCCTCGCTCTCGGTCAGGGTGTGCGCCCGATGCTCGCGGTAGTCCTTGCCCGCGATCGGCTCAACGCCCGCTTCCTCCAAGGCCTCCCGCGCGTAACGGGCGATGGGCGCGCCGTCGGAGGCGCAGAGCCCCGCGCTGAACGCCTCCCATTCGGGAACGGTGCAATCCCGCAGGCTCTCCGGAAGCCTTTGCGCCAGCTCCTCGGCCATTTTCGCGGCCAAGTCGTTTGCCACTGCCGCCGCCATGGGGGAGCGACAGGTGTTTCCCGTACAGACAAAGCAGATCCTACGCGTCTCCCCCGCCTCCCCTTGGAGGGCGGTCTCGGGCAGGATTTGAATTTGCGTGAGCGTACTCATAGTTTCTCCTCTCCGAGCAGGCTCAGCCCGCCGTAAAATAGCCTTCGAGCAGGTCTCCGATGGCATAGTAGCGATCGTTGGTGCGATCGTAGAGCAAGCCGTCGCCCAGATGGTAGACCGCCACCTGCTCCCCTGCCAGCTCCTCCACCGTGGCGTTGAGCCCCGGGTAGGTATCGGGCAGGCTTCCGTCCTCGTTCAGACGCGTGGCAAAGGTGACCTCCGCGCTGTACTTCCGATACTCCATCGAATAGGTCAGTCCGGGATAGAGCGACGAGAAGAACAGGATCTCATAGCGCGTGGTGGGGGTCGCCGATACCTTCTTGGAGGGGATCGTTGTTCCCTTTTCGTAAATATCCACCAGATCCGCGATCTCGGCCGCTCCCTCGATACGACCCATCTCGATGGCCACCGAGGAAAGCTCCGAGCAGGTGATGTAGGATACCTTCATCTCGCGAAGCGAGGGCAACAGTGCCCCTTCTCCGCAGTAGACCTCATAGTTCTCGTTTGCCAGCCAGAGGCTTGGGTCCATGCCCTCAATGGCGTAGAGCGGCATATCGTCGCCCTTGCTGAACTTGATCACCGCCACGACCTCGTCGTCCAATATCGACACTGCCTTGTAGCAAAGAGGCGCTTGTCGATAGGTCTTCGTTCCGTCCTCACTGCGGTAGGCACCCTCTTTGTAGCTGAGCTCTGCCGCGCCTCCCTTGCAGGCGACCGCGAGCAAAAGTGTGATCAGGAGCAACGCCCCTGCGATCACCCGTCTTCCCATTCCAAACCGTTTCATTGCCTTCTCCTTGTGTTTAGTAGCCGAACACGCCCGAGAGCGAATCGTCATCGTCCACCCAATCCTGCACGCGCACCACGCGGTATTCGTCCTTGGTATCGCGGATGATGACCGTCTCGATACCGGCGTTGATGACCTGCCGCTTGCACATCATACAGCTCGACGTACCCGGCATGAGGGTGTGGGTCTTAGCATCGACGCAGACCATATAGAGCGTCGCCCCCAGCATCTGGTCGCGCGAGGCGGCGATGATGGCGTTTGCCTCGGCGTGCAGAGAGCGGCAAAGCTCATACCGCTCGCCTCTCGGGATCTGCAATTTATCCCGCATACAAATTCCCAGATCGTTGCAGTTCTGTCTGCCTCTGGGCGCACCGTTATATCCTGTGGAAATGATGGTATCGTTCTTGACGATGATCGCCCCAAACATCCGACGCAGGCAGGTGGACCGCTCCGCCACCGTTTGCGCGATATCCAAATAGTAGTTATGCTTCGAAACCCGTTCCATGCGTTTTCTCCTTCCCGATGGGCGCACTGCGCCATTCTATCTTAATTATATACCATTCGCCATCCAAAATCAAGGCGTTCGGTCGAATTTTCTCAAAAAGTACACATTTGACAGAAAAAATCCTTCTTGACAAATCCTCGCTTTTCCTCTATAATGAGGGTAGAAACGAAATAGAAGGGAGTGAACCGCTTGAACGGAATCGACCGAAGCGCACCCATGACGGTCTTGCCCGGCGTTGGCAAGGCGCGCGCCGCCTGCTACGAGCGATTGGGCATCCGCACGCTGGGAGACCTTTTGCAGCACTATCCCCGCGCCTATGAGGATCGGGGCGACATTCGTCCTCTGGCCGATGCGAGGGAGGACGGCAAGACCGCCGTATTGCTCACGGTGGCGACCGAGCCTCGCTCGGTTCGTCTGCGAAGCCACAAATCCTTCCTGAAATTCCGCGCCTACGACGAAAGCGCCTCCTGCGAGATCGTGTATTTCAATCAGGATTACCTGAAAAACGCCTTTCCCGTTGGAGCAGAGTTCCGCTTTTACGGTAAGGTGGAGCGAAAGGGGCGCAATTCGCTCTCCATGTCCTCCCCCGTGGCCGAGCCTTGGGTGGCGAGCCAGCCTCCTCCCTCGCTCTGCCCCGTTTGGCCGCTGACCGAAGGTCTTTCCAGACGGCAGATCGAAAAGGACATCCGCGCCGCCTTGGAGCTTCTCTCGCGTGACACCGAGGATCCCCTGCCGCCCGAATTGCGCCGCCGTCGCTCTCTTTGCTCTCTCTCCTTTGCCGAGCAAAACATCCACGCCCCCCAGTCGACCGAGGATCTTCTGGCGGCAAGACGGCGTCTGGTCTATCAGGAATTCTTTGACTTTGCCCTCGGCACCTCTCTTTCCCGTCGCGCCGCCAAGACACACGGCGCGCCGATCTGCGACAGGTCCGATCCGTCTCCCCTCTTGTCGCTCCTTCCCTACCGCTTGACCGCGGCGCAGGAGCGCGTCATCGAGGAACTGCGCGCGGACATGGCGCGTGACATTCCCATGAGCCGCATGATCGTGGGAGACGTGGGAAGCGGAAAGACCATCTGCGCGGCGGCGGCGATTCTGTTTGCCGTGCAAAGCGGCAGGCAGGCCGCTCTCATGGCGCCCACCGAGATCCTCGCGCGTCAGCATTACAAGGATCTGTCAGCTCTCTTTTCTCCCTTGGGGATCTCCTGCTCCCTGCTTTTGGGGGCATCCACCGCCAGGGAGAAGCGCGAGGTACGCGAGGCGCTCGTCGCCACCGATCCATCCCGTCGCTTGGACGTGGTGATCGGCACGCACGCGCTCCTGACCGATGGTGTGGAGTTTGCCGCGCCCGGGCTGGTCGTGACCGACGAGCAACACCGCTTCGGCGCGCGTCAGCGCGCGATCTTGGCCGAAAAGAACCGCAACGCGCATCTCTTGGTGATGAGCGCGACCCCCATTCCCCGTACCCTTGCGATGGTGCTGTACGGCGACATCGACCTCTCCCGTATCGACGAGATGCCTCCCGGGCGGCAACGCGTGGACACATATGTTGTCAATGAGGGCTACCGTCAACGCCTCAACGAGTTTATTCACCGTCTGACCTCGGACGGCGGACAGGTCTACGTGGTCTGTCCTGCCGTGGAGGAGCAGGAGGTCGCTCCCGACGAGGTGGAGCTGCGCGATCTGACCGCCCCCGACGAGCGCGAGGAAACGCCTCCCTTGAAGGCGGCCGTGGACTATGCGAAGGAGCTTGCCGCCGCCCTGCCCGACCGCTCCGTGGCCTTTTTGCACGGTAAGCTGAAAAGCCGCGAAAAGGAGGACGTGATGCTGCGATTCGCTACGGGCGAGGTGCAGATCTTGGTCTCCACCACCGTGATCGAGGTGGGCGTGAACGTGCCAAACGCCTGCTTGATGATCGTGGAGAACGCCGAACGCTTCGGTCTCTCCCAGCTTCATCAGCTTCGCGGACGCGTGGGACGCGGCAACCGTCGCTCCTATTGCGTTCTGGTGACGGGTGGCGAGGGTGCTCCGAGCGACCGCGCCGCCGAGCGCTTGCAGGTGATGAAAACCACCTACGACGGTTACGCGATCGCCGAATATGACCTCGCTCAGCGCGGTCCCGGCGATTTCTTGGGGAACGCCACCGACGGAACGGTTCGCCAAAGCGGCGAACTCGCCTTCCGTCTCGCCAACGCCGCCGAGGATACCACCCTGATGACCCAAGCCGCCGAGGACGCCGCCGCTCTCGTCGCCTCGGAGGAAGACCTCGCCTCTCACCCCCTTCTCCTACAACGCGTGGAATCTCTCTTTTCCCCTAATCGAGGGGTTTGATGGGAGGGGGAAAGACCTTGGAGGGGAGAGGACTTTTTCGGAAAAAAGTCCTCTCCCCTCCAAACCTCCCCACTCTCAAAAACCTCAAACAGGGACACCAAAATGCGTGGCTTTTGGTATCCCTGTTTGAGTCCTTTTTAGGGGAGGTATTGTTTTTTCCGTTGGCGAGGCTACGCGTTTTTTCTGTGGCTATTATCCAATCTTTCTTTCAAAATCCATCAAAAGTAAAAGCACGAAGCGATCCTTCTAAAAAATTCACACCTACCCGACCAACCACTCAAAAAAGGAAGCCCATTGAAAAACGATGGGCTTCCCTTTTTTGAGGTTCTTGGTAGAGGGGAGGTTTGGAGGGGAGACCCCTTCTTTCCTAAGAAGGGGTCTCCCCTCCAAGGTCTTACCCCTCCACAAACTCACAAGCGGCGAGGGCGGCGACAGCGCCGTCGGCGGTGGCGGTGACGATCTGGCGAAGAGGCTTAGAACGAAGATCACCGGCGACAAAGACACCGGGGAGGGAGGTTTGGGTGTCCTCACCGGCGAGAACATAGCCGAAGGGGTCGAGGTCGACCTGCCCTTGGAACAGGGCAGAGACGGGATTGCGACCGATGCTGATGAAAAGACCGTCGAGAGCAAGCTCCTCCGTTTCGTCGGAGAGGGTGTCCTTCAAGCGAACGCCCGAGAGACGCTTGTCGAACAGAAAACCGTCCACAACGCGGTTCCACTTGAAAATAAGATTCGGCGTCTCGCGAAGGGAGCGATGATAGCTACGCTCGGCGCGAAGGGTGTCGCGACGGTGAATGAGGTAAACGGTCTTGCAGAGCTTGGAGAGCAGGAGCGCGTCCGAGGCGGCGGAGTTGCCGCCACCCACCACGGCTACTGTTTTTCCACGGTAGAACATTCCGTCGCAGGCGGCGCAGTAGGCCACGCCGCGACCGACGAGAGCCGCCTCGTCGGGAAGCCCCAAGGGGCGATGCTCTGCGCCCGTGGCAAGGATCACGGCCTTGGCGGAAAATGCGCCACGGTCGGTCAAAACGCGCTTGGGGGTGGTCGTAAGCTCCACCGATTGCACCTCGGTCTGCACAAAGGTCGCCCCAAACCGAGACGCCCCCGCGCGCATTTTTTCTCCGAGAGAAAAGCCGTCGATGCCCTCGTCGAAGCCGGGATAATTCTCAATGATGGGCGTTTGCGTCATCTGTCCGCCGGCAGAGAATTTCTCTAAAACCAGCGTACGCAGGCCGGCTCGCGCGCCGTAAAGGGCGGCGGTAAGCCCCGCAGGGCCGCCGCCAAGGATCAAAAGATCAACGTCCGTCGACATCTTGTCCCCCGTCAGGCCAGCATGGCCAGGAGCTGTGCCTTGGGACGCGCGCCGGTGGCCTGATCCACCACCTCGCCGTTTTTCAGGACGAACAGGGTGGGAATGCTCATCACCGAAAAGGCCTCGGCCAGAGCGGGCTGCTCGTCAACGTTTACCTTGCAGATCTTGTATTCGGGATGCTCGGCGGCGATCTCATCCAGAATGGGCGCCACCATGCGGCAAGGACCGCACCACTCGGCAAAGAAATCCAACAAAACGGGCTTGTCACTTTGCAGTACCTCGCGCTCAAAATTTTGCTCGGTTACGTGAATGATAGACATGGTTTTGTCCTCCTTTTTTCCTTTCTTACAGAGGCAAAGCACGGCTTTATGCCTCCTGTTAAGAATAGTATATCACTTTTTTTCCCTTTTTTCCATAGATTTTTGAAAAAAGATCTTGGAGGGGAAGACCTCGGGGAGGGGGAGCCCTTTTTCGGAAAAAAGGTCCTCTCCCCTCCAAGTCCTTTCCCCCTCCTTTCAACTTATACTTGACAAATTTTGTATGGTATAGTATAATTAAAATGGAATGTTATATTTTTTTACAGTCAGAAGCAGAATGATCTCCCATTTCTCACAAAGAAAGGAAACACATCATGAAGAATCGACTTTCCACAAGGATCCTGAGCATGCTTTTAACGGTGGTAATGGTCTTTTTGGCCTTGCCGCTGGGAGCATTTGCCGCGGCGCACGAGCATGACGCGGCAGAGGGAGCGCAGGTGACGCAAAACAACCTCTCCTACATCTACACGAGAGAGGATCTGGAGGCGATCGGAAAGGACGCGGAGTCCTTGGCAGGCGCATACGTTCTGATGAACGATATCAACCTGTCGGATTCTCCGTGGACAACGCCGATCGGAAGCGTGGACGCGCCCTTTACGGGAACCTTCCTTGGCGCGGGCTATACGATTAGCGGGATGCAGATCACTTCGCTTCCCGAGGCGTCGAGCGACGGCTATGCCTATGCGGGTCTCTTTGGCTACAACAAGGGACTTATCCGCGACCTGTTCGTGAGCGGAGCGGTCACAGCGCCCACCGAGGGGAAGAAGGCCGTGATCGGCTCGCTGGTCGGCTACAACGCGGGGAAGGTCATCAACTGCGGAGACGGCGTGGACTATCACCAGTTCGTGTTGGATGAGGATTCGCTCCTGATCCAAAACGGCTACCAAGCGCCCGCCTCCGACTATACCCAGACCTATGATCTGGGCGCGATTCTGGCAAGCAATCCCACCGTATTGCCGACGGTCAACGTTGGGTTGAACTATGCGGTGAAGATCACGGGAACGCTGGACGCTCCCATTGGCGGCACGCGTCAGGTGAACGTGACGATTCAGGAGAGCGCGTTGCCGGCGGTCTACATCTTCCTTGAAAACGTGGACATCGACAACTTCAACCTCACCTACAACGGAAGCGCGAAGGAGATCTTCCTCGTCAGCAAGGGAACGCAGAACATCCTGCGCGCGCAGGACAATAAGAGCGTGATCTCGGCCACTGCCGCAAAGGTGACGGTTCTGGGTGACGCGCCGCTCGTTATTTACGGAGATAATGGAGCCGCCGGCGCGACGGTGTCGGGTAGCGACGGAATCAATGGCTTGCCCGGAAAGCCCGGAAAAAGCGCAGAGTATCCGGCCGTTGTTGTCAACACACTGACGGTTGACATGGACAGCGCGGCAGTCTCGATCTACGGTGGAAACGGCGGAAACGGCTCGTATGGAACAGGCGGCTTGAAAAACGCAGGCGTACCTGAGGGAACGAGTGCTACCACCGGATATACCGGAGGAAAGGGCGGAAAAGGTGGTGCCGGCGGAAACGGCGGCGTTGGATTGAGCGCCCAAAAAATCACCGCGATCTCGGATCTCTACGTTTACTCGGGTAACGGAGGAAACGGTGGAACCGGCGGTAACGGTGGTCAGGGAGGTACCGGCGGAAAAGGCAAGAATGATGGTGGACTATTTGGCAAAGGCGGTACGGGAGGAAAAGGCGGTACCGGCGGCGACGGCGGTGCCGGCGGAGCGGCCGGTAACACGAACAAGCCCATCACAAGTGCCACCGGCACCAATATCCAAGGCTACGTCTACCAGATCATGGGTTCGGTCGGAACGGCAGGAGACGGCGGCCGCGGCGGAACAGGCGGTGCCGGTGGAGAGGGCGGAAACGGCGGAGCTATTTCTGGAGGTAAAGGAGACACGGGTGGCACCGGCGACAGTAAATACAATACGTATGCCGCCAACGGCTCCACGCCCGTCGCCCCCTATGGGTGGAAGGCGCAGGCCACCAACGGTGGACACCTCCATGCCCTTTATTTGGAGAGCGTTGATATCAATGGAGCAAAGAGGCTTGCTGTTGCGAGAGGAGAGAAGCTGATCTCCATCAACGATGAGCGCGAGCAACGCATTGCCGCAACACTTCAAGGTCTTGTTGGCGTTGAGCGCATCGCGATCGGCTTGGAGCGCGCGCGTCTGAGCGATTCGGAGGCCGACGAATCCGCATGGATCTGGGTCGACGGTACGCCTCTTTCCGAGACCTCCTACAAGAATTGGAAAGAGGGACAGCCCGACGATTGGGAAGGAAACGAGCCGTTTGCCGAGATCTGGGATAACGGATTTTGGAATGATGTTGCTCCGAGTGCCTCGTTCGCCGGCTACATCGGAGAAAAGAACGGAACAACCACCGCTCTGCCGACGGCGGCAAGGCGCGTGTACGGGTACATTTGCGGCTACAACGATAGCAAGACCGAGACGGTTCGCTATACAGGTAGCGCGCTGGCCTTCAAGCCCTCCTTCCCGAGCGTGGATGGCTTGACGCCTTACGACAACGCCTACTATCTGCCCGTCGGGGAAAATCCCCATGCGGTGCTGGTCGCTTCGTCGAGCAAGCTGGTCCCGTCCTGCAACATCCATCCCGATACCGAGTATATCTACTCCTACGCATTTCAGGATCAGTTGGAGCTGACGGGCATCACCCTGCCCGATAACACCCGTGGTGTTGGTAAGTACGCCTTCTATGGGTGCGAGTCGATGGTTCGCTTCTTGGCGACCGAGACCCTGTTCGATATCGGCGTGTTCGCCTTCTATCTAAATACGTCCTTGCGTGAGGTGCGTCTGCCGAGCGAAATGAAGCGGATCGGCAATTCTGCCTTCCAAGGCTGTTCTGCCCTCACCGAATTTTCCTTCCCGAACGGGCTGGAAACGATTCCTGCCTCGGTCTTGCAGGGGGCAACGCGTCTGACAAGCGTTTCGATCCCCGAGAGCGCGACCGCGATCTCGGCCTCGGCCTTTACAAATTGCGTCAAGCTCCGCGAGGTCGAGCTGCGCGGAGAATCCAAGATTCAAACCATCGGGGCAAACGCCTTCAAGGGATGCGTCTCGTTGGAGACGATCGACCTGCCGAATGGCCTCGAACGGATCGAGAGTCACGCCTTTGCGGGCGCGACCTCGCTCACGAAGCTGCATATCCCCGCAAGCGTGACGCATATTCAGACGGGCTACTGGCTGAATATGGAGATCATGGGGAACCAATCGAGCTCCTTTATTGACTTGGCCGCCTTTGAGGGCGTCTCGGGTCTGACCGAGATCACCGTGGAGGAGGGCAACCCCGTCTACCGCGCTTGGAGAAACGGACTGTACCGTCTCGACGAGGGGAGCGAGGAAGCAGGAGAGGCGACGTGGTCGCTGATCCTCGGATGCCGCAACACGGTCCTGCCGATGGAGAAGGAGACGCTTACCTCCTATGCCGATCCCACGGTCACGAAAGCGCCGCAGCAGCCCTACGGCGAGCCCCCCGTGGTTTCGAGCATCCGCGGGCATGCCTTTGTGAACACTCGCTTCTCCGACACCTTTGTCGTGTCCGAGGGCATCGTTCTTGAACCGAGCGCGTTCGTGGGATGCACGGGTGAGTTTATCCTCTTGCAGGCCACCGACAATCGCGCGGCCTTTGAAGATTGCGCCCACTCGGTCTATTTCACCAAGCGCGAGCTGAGCGATCAGGACACCGACACCTATCACATCCACGCGAGCGGTCAGGTGGGCGAGAACGCCTACTACATCGTGTACGCCGTGTCGGGTGAGGCGACCCTTCTCATCTATGGAGAGGGCGACACCTACGAATACCGCAAGATGGGTGACGGCGAATGGGTGGTCGTGGATGACGGCGGCGCGCTTTGGAGCAAGCCGAGCATCAACGGAAGCATCAAGGATCAGGTCGACCTGACCAGTCTCAACTTGAAGGTGAAGTACCTGATCGTGGAGAACGGGATCGACCGCATCCGCAGCTATACCTTTGCCGAGGGCTTTGGAGACCTCGACAGCGTGGAGCTTGGAAGCGGCATCAAGCGCATCGACGCTCACGCGCTCGACACCACCGATAACGTCAACGAGAGCCTGAAAAACATCTATTTCGCAGGCGACTGTCCCGAGGTGGACGCCAACGCCTTCGTGATCTCCAAGGGCTCGTATAAGAACGCGTCCGACCGTGTGACCATCACGCGCGACCCCAACGCCCACGGCTGGACAAAGAACGGTCTGCCCTATCTCTACTTTGTTCTGGGAAGCGGTCTGGTCACGCAAGAGCCGACCGCCGCTACCACCGAGCAGGCACGCTTCGCGGTTCTGACCGCCGAGGATCTCAATTTCGTCAATTCCTCGAGCTACGATAAGTACGGCGTGCGCTACGAGGCCTACCCCGACATCACCATCTCCAACGAGGCGACGGGAAGCGTGACCACCATCCGCACCGCGCGAGTGGTGGGCTACCGTCCCACGATCGGCGTGACCGACGTCACCATTCCCCGCGAGATCCTGATGGGCGGAAACCGCTACTCGGTCATTGCCATCGAGAGCGACGGCAAGACCAACGCCTTTGCAGACGTTACGGGACTGCGCTCGATCACGGTCAAGCTCGACGCAGGCAACGCCTCGGATCACGTCTATGAGGGTATCTCCAAATTCGGAGCAGGCGCATTCGTGGGATGCACCGCGAAGGTGCATCTGGTTGGCGACCGCGTCAGCAACGCAGGCTCGGTCACGGTGACCGACGGCGCGTTTGGTAGCGGCTCCTTCGTCATCGCCGATGACAACACGGCGGGCTGGCAGGAGGGAGACGCCTTTGGCGGCGCCACGGTGCAGATCTCCTCGGTGCTCACGGGTAACACCGACAACGCCGGCATCTACTATACCGTGGATACCGCCAATAAGACCGCGATCGTTGGAAAGCGCTCGCAGGTCACCGATAACGCGATCAACACCTCAGGCGCTACCGCCAAGGAGGTCGAGATCAAGAATTTCGTCACCTACAACGGCGAGGCCTACACCATCGTTGGCTTCGACCGCTACGCCTTCTACGGCAACAAGACGGTGGAGACCATCACCTTCCACCGCTACGTTGGTGACGGACAGACCGAGGTCGCTCCCGCTATCTGGGATTGCACCTTCCGCAACACCGAGCATCTGACCGCGATCCAAGCGATCGGCAACCCCCACTATGTCACCGTGGGCGGCGTGCTCTACGGCAATCCTCTCGATCCCACCGAGGATGCCACCGTTTACACAAGACTCGTCAAGTACCCCGAGGGAAAGACCGACGCCGCCTTTGTGATCCCGAATGCCGATGCCTTGAAGATCACGGTCGTGGAGCGGTACGCCTTCGCAGGGAACGAGCATTTGAAGAGCGTGACGCTGTCGGGCGTGAACGTCTTGGGTGCGCACGCCTTCCATAACTGCACGAATCTCTCGGATCTGCTCGGAGAGTATCAGATCCACGATTTGGAGGATTCGGCGCTTGAAAACACCGCCATCACCTCCTTCCGCTTCTGTGATGCGCTTTCCACCATCGGCGAAAGAGCCTTCTATAACACGGCACTTTCGAGCGAGGACGGCGTCATTCGCATCAACCACAACATCAACCAAATCGGCGAGAACGCCTTTGGCCGATGCGTGAATATCGCCTCCTTCTCCTTCCTCGATTACACCGATCCCGCAAAGCAAGCGTGGAGCGAGAGCCTCACGGGTCTTTACCGCGTGGACAGCTACGGTGCGCTCTTTGAGATGGAGGAAGCGAGCGTGCGTCTGCTCCAATTCCCGGCGGCGCACTCCGACAGCGGCGAGACCTTCGTTTACGACATGACAAGGGAGGGCATGACCGCTCCCGACGCCATTGCCTCCGAGGCCTTCTGGGGAGCGGCGTACGTGCGCGAGGTCATCCTTGCCGACAAGACGGCCGTGGTGGGAAGCCAAGCCTTTGCAAGCTGTAAGCGGCTGGAAAAGGTGACGCTCGGAAGCGGCTACTACGGCACCTCCCTCGGAACGCCCGCAGGACTTTACAGCTATAACCTCTTTATCGACAGCGGCGCGCTCGAATACATCGAGGTCTCGCCCGACAACCCCCATTTCGCAAACGACAGCAACGGTGCGCTCTATTCCAAGAGCTTCGACACCCTCTACTGCTATCCCGCCGGCATCCAGCGCGTGAATTACAGCCTGCCTGCCACGGTGCGAAAGATCTACGATTCGGCCTTCTTTGGCAACACCAACATCAAGCAGATCGTGATCGGAACCGAGGAAACGCTTTCGATCGGATCGCGCGCCTTTGGCGATTGCGCGAGCCTTGTGGCGGTCTACTACGTCTCTCCCTTCCTGCCCACCGTGGCAGAGAAGATCTACGACAACACCGGCCTCACCACCTACTTCAAGCAGGAGGGTGAGTCGGGCGAGTGGAGCGCTGTTTGCGGCGAGGGGGATGCTCCCACGTGGTGCGAGCGTCCGATCGCGCCGTACAGCGTCATCACCGAGGTGCCGAACGAGACCGTCGAGACCAACGACTATCTCCTGTTCGTCAAGGGAACCGACGGCGCGGCGATCGAGGATGTGTATGTGATCGTCACGGTCTATACTGTTCAAGAGATCAACGGCGAGACGGCGCGTGTTCCGCACAAGTTCTATCTCACCACCGATGAGTTGGGTCGCGTCTCCTTCTCCACGCTGGTCGGGGATGCGCCTGCCGATTGGGAGATCCACGTCTACGCCACCAAGGAGGGCTACTATCCCTACGACTACGATCTCTATCTCGATGAGGATATGCTCATCACCTATCTCACCATTGCCAAGGAGCCCGAGGTCTTCGGCGTTTCCTGCAACGGCGAGGATATCAACAGCCAGACCGCAGACGTCAACCTCGCGCAGTACCGCGAGCAGTATGAGATCTCGGTGCTGGACGAGAACGGCAACACGGTGGGAAGCGAGATCGTTACCAAGTACGATCAGGTCACCATCACGGTGCTGGGCTTCTGGGATCCCGCCTATTCGAATCCCACCTTCACCCTGATCCAGAATGACCGTCAGATCGCCGCCACCGCCGTGGTGGAGGGCAACGCCTGCACCTTCACCCTGCCTGCCAACGCGCTCATCTCCGACCTCCCCTTGGAGGTGCGGCTCGAGGTCACCAATCCCTCCTATCGCGAGGGCGAGGACGGATATCTGTTGTTCTGCCGCAAGGTGCTCAACATCCAAGTCATGGACTTCGAGATCAACGAGGACGACGTCGACTTCGATTTCGACGCTTCGGTGGACTTTGGAGACAACCCGCAGGTGGAGATCTTCCAGACCCTGTTCGGCAGCGACGGCTTTGATATCAAGCTCGGCAAGAACTTCAAGTTCAACACCAACATCGACGGAAGCACCGTCACCCTCACTCTCACGGGCGAGAAGAAGTTTGGCGGAAAGGGCGACAGCCAGAAGGCTTGTAAGGAAGGCTACTACAAGTATTGCGGCTCGCACAACAAGGGAACCTACTTCTATCAGTATTACGATGGCTTCCTGACCTATAACATCCGCTTCGCGCCCACCGACGTCAAGGATTACTTCTACTATCGCGTCTACATCTACCACGGTCTGCCCGGGGTGAAGTACAGCGAGGCCTTCATCAAGGAAAAGGCGGTCTACGGTGCTGTGAACATCTCGGATGCCGAGGCCTCTCTCAAGGACAGAGAGCGGGTCCGCGCCCGTTCGCTGGCGATCTTGGCAGACGCCAAGCAGTGGATCGCCGAGACCTACATGAAGGACAAGGAGAAGAAGGAAAAGCTCATCAATAGCCTGCTTGAAGGCAAGGTTGGCCTGTTCGAGGTGGGCGGCGTGCTCGGAAAGCTCGGCGAGGAGACCCAGTACAAGGGCTATGAGCCGCTCTGGCAGGAGAACTACAAGCCCGACGACAAGGACGGCGATTCCGCGAACAAGAATTCCCATAGCTTCTCGGTCGGATTCGAAGGGAAGCTGGTGTTTGAATACGACCGCGAGGGCATCCGTCTCTCCAACGGCTCGGTGAAGGGAACCATCACCTATACCTTCCAGCACAACTCGCAGTACGTGGTCTGGGTGATCCCGGTCACGCTTGAGGTGGAGGTCACCGTGGGCGGACAGATCCTGCTCCGTCTGAAATTTGACGACGGCGTGCAGATCGAGGAGCTTTCGGTGGAATTGAAGGCCGAGATCGAGGCCAACGTGGGCGTTGGCTGTTGCGTGGCATCGGTCGGCATCTACGGAAGCCTCGGAACGGTGTTCGTCCTCGACATTCTCCCCGAATTCGAGGTGCGCTCTTGGGAGATCCACGGCGATATTGGCGCGTATGTCAAGATCCTGTGGCATAAGTACACCTTCTCCTTCTGGTCGGGCAAGCACTACATCATCGGCGAGGAGGAGCCTAAGGCACAGACCTACCGTCTGGCAAGACGCGCATCCCTCTATCTTGCCGAGGAATACGAATACACCCCCGATTGCAATGAGAACGCCACCATCGTCAAGGTGGGCAACACCATCTGCAAGCTCGGCTTTATCATCGCCGAGGGCGAGGGTTACGATCTCTACAACTGCACCAAGCTCGCCTACACGCCTTGGGATGCCGAGAATCACAAATGGGGCGACCCCGTGATCCTCGACGACAACGGCTTCAACGACGCCTCCTACGGTCTTGTTCAGGAGGGAGAGAGCGTTTACGTTGTCTTCACCCAGCAAACCAAGCGGCTGGCAAGCGAGGCCGAGGCGAACGACACCTATTTCAGTGCCGAGGGACTTTCGGTCCGCTTCCTCGATCTCGGCGAGCAGATCGACCTCCCCGATGCAAGCGCGATCCAAACCATCCTCCACGGAGGAACGGCTTCGGAGTATAAGTACGCGCAGGCGATCTCGGTGGTCGACGGCAAGCCCGTGGTGATCTGGGCGCAGAACGCCGACAACAACATCTTCGGCGTCTCCCCCGATAACCGCTACGACGAAAGCACCAACACCTCCTTCGTCTACGATACCACCGCCAACTCGGTGTGGATGTCGGCGATGGGCGAGGACGGCGCGTGGAGCGCGCCCCGTTGCATCGCGTCGGGTCTTTCCTCCATCGTGGATATGGAGCTTTGCGGCGACACCGTCTACTACATCGTCGACCGTGACGGCGACCTGACCGACAGCAGCGATTGCACCCTTTACAAGCGCTCCTGCCTCGATCCCATCGAGACCCCCTCGGTGGTCTGCAACGAGACGGGCAGCATCACCTCGATCCAAAACGACAACGGCATCCTCACCTATTTCGCCTCCAACGGCGAGAGCGAGGGCTTGAAGGGAATGGGAGAGGCTCTCTCGCTCCCCGAAAACACCTCCATGCTCGAAAACGGCTATGTGGCCGTGGAGGACGGCGAGGGTCGGATCTCGGCTCTCCTCTATGCCGAGACCAAGACGCGTGAGGACGGATCGACCTGCGCGCGCATCATGGGCATCTTTGCCGATGGCGAGGGCTGGGGTCAGCCGATCTGCGTCTACGATACCTACGAGCAGAGCGAGCTGCTCACGCGCTACGATTCCGAGG
>JAZSKO010000075.1:0-1946 GCA_045534875.1 Eubacteriales bacterium
TAGAGGGGAGGTTTGGAGGGGAGAGGACTTTTTTCACTGCAATGTGTGATAGCATCCCCATCGGGGTATGAAGCGAAAGGGTTTCGCTTACATCCCACGATCATTGGGAGCGGCACCTTGCCGCGAAGGGGTCTCCCCTCCAAGGTCTTTCTTCTCTTAACTGTCACTCCTCGTGAACGCGGTCTCTTGCGCGGAAGAGCAGCGAGATACACCAGATCCCGGCCAAGCCCACCACGGTATAGATCACGCGGCTCAGAAGAGACGAGGGGCCTCCGCAGATCCAAGCAACGATGTCAAATTGAAACAACCCGATGCTGCCCCAGTTCAAAGCGCCGATGATCGAAACGATCAAGGCAATGCGATCCATAATCATACTTTTCATTCTCCTTTTTTAGCATGGATTGCCGTTCTTAGTATGCCGAGCGGCGCGAAAAGTATGCGTTTTTCACTGTGTCATTTTTTGGTTTTTATCGCGTTATTTGACAGACGTCAGACGAATTGCGCCCCGTAGAGACGGCTGTAAAAGCCGCCCAGCTCCAACAGCTCCTCGTGCGTGCCGCGCTCCACGATGCTACCGTTTTGAATGACGAGAATGCAATCGGCGTTCTGGATGGTGGAAAGACGGTGGGCAATGATGAAGCAGGTCTTGCCCTTCATCAATTCGTCCATCGCGTCACGGATCTGCCGCTCGGTTCTCGAATCGACGTTGGAGGTGGCCTCGTCCAAGATCAGCATGGGCGCATCCGATAGAAAGGCGCGCGCGATGGTGATGAGCTGCTTCTGTCCCTTGGAAATGTTCACGCCCTCGTCGGTGAGCAGGGTGTCGTAGCCGTTCGGCAGGCTTTCGATATAGGAATGGATCCGCGCCGCCTTTGCCGCCTCGTAAACCTGATCACGGGTGGCATTTTGTCGACCGTAAACGATGTTTTCAAAGATCGTGCCGCCAAATAGCCACGTGTCCTGCAAGACCATCGTGTAGCCACGGCGGAGATCGGCGCGACGCATCCGCTCGATGGGAACGCCGTCCACGCGGATCTCACCGCTGTCCACGTCATAGAACCGCATGAGCAGATTGATGACCGTGGTCTTGCCCGCGCCGGTCGGCCCAACGATGGCGATGGTCTTGCCACGGTCGGCGCGTACCGAAATATCACGCAGAATCGGCTTGTCCTTGACGTAGGAGAAGCAAACGTGATCCAGCTCCACCAAGCCCTCCACCGTTTCCTTCGTCACGGCGTCCTCGGCGTCGGCGGTCTCGGGGGCTTCGTCGATCACGCGGAAGACGCGCTCTGCCGCCGAAAAGGCCGACTGGAACTCATGCAGGATGTTGGCAAACTCGTTGATGGGTCCCGCGAACTTGCGCGAATACTGCACGAATTGCGCCACGCCTCCGAGCGTGATGAAGAACAAGGAGCCTGCCGCCACCACGCCGCTTTGGGAGTACATATAGAGAATTCCCCCGAAGATCGTGACCAGTGAGATCGAAAGGTTATTGATAAAGTTGACCGACGGCCCCAGCGTCGCGCCGTAATGCTCGGCTCTCGCGTAGGCCTCCATGGTCTCGGCGTTCCGCTTGGCAAACCGCTCCCCGATCACGCTCTCACGTCCATAGGCGCGAATGGTACGGCATCCCGAGAGCATCTCCTCGGCGTAGCCGTTCAGCTCGCCCAGCTTGCGCGAGCGCTCCCGAAACAGGGGGCGCACCCGCTTGGAGCGGTAGCGCGTGAACAGGATCGAGGCGGGAACGGTCACGGCGAAGATCAGGATCATGGGGGGCGAGATCCGCCACATGAAAATCAGCGAGCCGATGACGGTATAGAGACTGGTCATCACCTGCACCAAGTCATGTGAGAGCGAGCTGTTGACCGTGTCGATATCGTAGGAGATACGGCTGATTATATCGCCGGGAGCGTGGGTATCGAAGTATCCGACCGGAAGCGAGGTCA
>JAZSKO010000064.1:0-4557 GCA_045534875.1 Eubacteriales bacterium
CCGTAGAGCTTGTCTCGCAGCCGAAGTCCCTGCGGCTCGATGCGGATATAGCGAAGATAGGTGGGATCGAGCAGGGCCTCCCCGCCGCGCTCGGTGTAGAATCGGAGATGCTCGTTGGCAAGCACCCCCTTGCAGAACTCGCTGGTTCGGCTGTGCATACGGGTACAGCGCAGGAGGCGGCTCGGTTGAATGTCCTCCTTCTCACGGGAGAGAGAGGCGGCGATCCGTCGGATCGTTGTCACCAGATCCGCGCCGCGAACCAGATGAATCCCCTCCATCTCAGGGGGCAGATGCAGGACGCAATCGGGATCGGAAAAGACCGTAACCCCCGGGATCTGCCGCCGGATGCCGTAAAACTCCTTCATGTAACGAATGAATTGACGCGTCGTCCCAACCGGGCTTTTGATGCGTTTTTTCACACCGTTCGGCTTTTCCTGCACGAAATGCGCACCATCCTCCTCGCAAGTGATCGTACCCTTCCAATTTTTGACCTCGATGACGATGGGAACACCGCGTGCGATCACCAAAAAGTCCTTTTCCAGATAGTTGTCCTTATGCGGTACCACGATACCGCGAATGACCGTATCGAATTCCTCACGCAAGATCCGATAGATCACGTCCTCGCCGTCGGCACCAAATCGCTCGATCTCCTCCAAGGGAGGGAGCTTTTTGGCGGTGACGCGACTTTGTATGCGTTTGAACAGAGACATAGAAGCTCCTATAAGGAAATCTTCCCCATGATGGCTCATGGGGAAGAAAGGGATGGATCAATCGTCCACGAAGGTTGCCTTCAAGGCTTCCAGATAGCCGTAGCCGTTGATGTCGTCGGGTTGGAGGTAGGTTCCCTCGGTCCACTCATTCCAGCTGTTCACCACGATCAGGGGAGCGCGCAATTCGGGAGTTTCGTCCACGTATTTCTTTGCGGCCTCAAAGCCCAAGCGAATGTTCTCAGGCGTGGTGTCATAGCAAACGGTGTCTATCAAATGGGGGTATCTGGGGTTGGGATCCCAGCCCATGGAGACGTTGGGATAGTAGATCGACTGGATGGTCTCGCGGATATGCGCGTACTCGGCAACCGCCTGCTTGACCACCTCGGGGTAGGGGTTCTTGGTCACGGCGAAGTCAGCGAAGCCGTAGTGCGTCACACCGTCAAAGCCCGATTTGTTGATGAAGGTGCGAACGTCCATATTTGCCTTTTCATCAATGATGCGGCTCATGTACTCGTCACGGCGAACCGTCAGGTGAAGCTCCAAGCCGGGGAAGCCTGCCTTCACGGTCTGCTCACGGAAGTAATCCAGAGCCTTCCACGTCTCCTCCACGCCGCCGAGACCGCGCACGAGGTTCATGATGTCGAAAAGCATATACACGGGCTTGCCGTCGATCTTGTAGTAGTTCGGCTGCGAGAAGTATTTTTCAATGGTGCGGTTTACGATGAAATCGAAGGTCTTGCGATCCACGGCGCCGTCCCAGATAGGATCCCAACGGTTTGCCGTACGGGTATCCCACATGGAGTCTGCCGTGTGGTTTGCCCACATGAGGTAGAACTTCATGCGATCGCGGTTTCTGGCCTTCAAGAAGCCGTTGTCGAGGCATTGCTCAAGGAAGGGACGGTTGTCATACCAGTACCAGTCGTAGATAAACACGTTCACGCGGTGATCGGCGGCCGCGTTGATCTGCATCTCCATCACATAGGGATCGGCCTCGTTCACGTAGCCCCAAACAGGCTTACGGGGCCACTGGTGACCGGGGTACTTGGGCTTCGTGGCCTTCACGGTCTGCCATTCGCCGTAGCCCTCGGGCCAAAAGATTCTCGTTCTGCGCTCATCGCCCGTATAGGCGGGCCAGATAATGGCGGCAACGTCATACTTGCTCATGGTAATTTCTCCTTTGGATTTCTATAGATTGGGTTGCAAATCATGCAACGGATCAGAACAGATCGCGGATGAGGTTGATGTAGAAGCCACCCAGAACCGAGCGAGCTTGGAAGCTGATCTCGCGGGCGTCCACGGTGTCGTACCAGTCGGTGATCGGAACGCGGTCGACCGATTCGCAGATCATGCGCTGGATGGATTCATATACAAGGTTTGTGTAGGTGGGATCGTCGGTCATCACGGTGGTCCAAGCCATCCAGTCGAGCTTGGTGTAATCGGCGCGGCTGTCCAGCGGAACGCCGTAGCGGTTCATCTTCTCGGTATAGACCTGAATTTCCTCCTTGGAGATTCTCTCATCAAACAGTCCAAGACCCAGCAAACGATCCCAGACGATGTTGTACTTCATGCTCCAAGTGTCATCCTTGTCGAAGGTGAGTCTCCAACCAATGCCGTTCTCCTTCTTGGCGTCCTTTGTCCAACGGTCGGCCATATCCTTGGCGATCTTACCGTAGGAGGGCTCGTTGAAGAGCTGTGCGTATGCGCCCAGAGCGACAATGGCCTTCAAGCTGAGGTTGCAGTTGTGCGCCAGATGACCGGCAAAGTCGTCGGTGCAGAGCTGATTTTCGGGATCGTAGCCATGGGTAACGAGATAATCAGCCCACTTTTTGAGCAGATCCTTGTTCTCCTCGGCAAAGGTATTGTCGCGGCTTGCACGGCAAACGGCGGCCACGCAAAGGATAGCGTTTCCGCACTCCTCAACCGGCATCTGATAATCCTCGATCAGCTTGCCCTCCTTGGTGGAGTAGACCTGACCGGTGCAGAAGGGATAGGTTCCGCAGTCGTGAGGCGCGTAGGGATAGACCCATTCGGGACGACGGGCGAACTCGAACAGAGGACGCAGCATTCCGCGAACCAGCTCGGGGTTAAGGAGCAGGAACAGGGGAATGGAGGGGTAGGTGACATCGAGGGTCGCAATACAGCCGTTGCTGAAATTCTCCTTGGAGAGGAAGAACTGCTGACCGTTCACCATGACCAGCTTGTGAGCGGCGACCGCCTGACGGTATGCCAAGCAGCCGATGTTGGCGTAAGCGGGCGAGACTGCCTTCATCTTCTCGGTGAAGAACAGATCAAACGCGGCGCACTCCACGCGAAGCGACTCGGCCTCCTTCACGGCAACCTCCAGCATGGTGTCGAAGTCACCGTACACCGACTTGTAGTAGGCGTCCACGGGCTCGTCGTAGTGAAGGATGGAATGAACGTCATCGTAGGCGACCACGAACATATCTCTGAGCTTGTCCGAGGTAGCGAACAGGATGGGGCAGTAGGAGTACGGCACGGGCTTGGTCAGGAAAAAGGTGTTGGGATAGCTTTTCTTACGGAAGAAGTGACGGCGATAGTTGAGACGTGCGACCTTTGCGTTGGGATGTACCAGGTGGAGGTAACCCCAATCAATGCGAACGTCATCGCCGCAACAGTTGAGTACCTTCTGCTCGGTTGCGCCGAGAATGGCGTGTCCTTCCTTCTCCCAGTGGGAAATGGACTGGCCTGCGTTGTCGCCGCAGAGGTTCGAGGAAACGTCGAAGTAGACCTCAAAGGTATGTCCCTCCTCCTTCGGCGTGATCTCATAGAACACGTAGGAAACGGGGCGCGAGAAGACCTCGGGGCGGTCGACGAGCAGAGGCGAGAGGAAGGTGACCTTCAAGGTGCAGGCGTCATGCTCAAAGGTGAAGACCGAGGAGGTGGGGGTGACGGTGACGTCACTCATCTCCAATGCGGGACCGTCGACGAAATACACATCGAAGATCTCGGTCTTGCCGAGGAAGCGGTAGGGAACTCCGTCCACCGAGAGCAGACCAAAGATCGACTGCTGCTTGCCCGTCCAATGGCGGGTGTGGTCGTCAGCGGGGTGGTTGGTAAAGCTCCAAACGCTGAAATAGGGATCGGTGGTGATAAGCGGAATGGCGGTCGGACGAAATTGATTCGACATAAGCTCGGATCCTTTCATAGTTATTTTTGCCCATGAACGAGGGCTTGCTCTCATTTGTTATTATAGCATTTTTTTTCCAAAATACAATGGAATATCCACGCAAAAACATGAGGATTCTGCGCATTTTCAAAAAGTGACGGGGGAAGGGGCTCAATGTCATTGAGTTAAGCCTCCCCCGTGGGGGATGGTGTCAAATGTCGCAAGCGACAAGTGACGGAGAGGGGCGTTTACGAGGAATATTGCCCTCTCACCCGCCTACGGCGGGAGCTCTCCCAAAGGGAGAGCCTCTTTTTTTGTTAACTGAACGACATTAGGAAGGGGATGCCTGATTGAAAAATGGTTGCCCCTGAGGAAAAACCCCAAAAGCAACCATTCTCCCTACTATATCCTATCTTATGAAAAATTCAGATACAGCAAATTACGCCTGTTCGCTCTTTCTTCTCTCGAAGCAAGCGCTGCAATAGACGGGTCTGTCGTTGGACGGCTAGAAGGTGATCTTCGCCTCACCGCCGCAATCGGCACAGATCGCAGTGAAATACTCGCGAGGAGCTCTGCCCGCATTCTTCTTTGCATCGCGGCAAGCCTTGCAAGCCTTAGGCTTGTTCATAAAGGCCTTCTCTTTGTAGAATCTCTGCTCACCTGCAGTGAATACGAACTCATTTCCGCAATCCTTGCATACCAGAGTCTCGTCTACAAACT
>JAZSKO010000249.1:0-3998 GCA_045534875.1 Eubacteriales bacterium
CATCGAGGTCAACCCTCGTTCCTCGCGTACCGTCCCCTTCCTCTCGAAGGCAACGGGATACAGCCTGGCGGATATCGCCACCGAGGTGATCCTCGGCAAGTCGCTCAAGGAGCAGGGCATCTTCGATATCTACCCCGAGGAGAAAAAGAGATGTTACAACAAGGTGCCGGTCTTTTCCTTCAACAACATCCGCGGGCTCGACGCCTACCTCTCCCCCGAGATGAAATCCACGGGCGAGGCCATCGGCTACGACAACAAGCTCAATCGCGCTCTGTATAAGGCGTTGCAGGCATCGGGTATGCACCTGCAAAATTACGGAACGGTGCTGGTGACGGTTGCAGACAAGGATAAGGAGGAGGCGTTGCCTCTCATCCGTCGGTTCTATAACCTCGGCTTCAACATCGAGGCGACCGCAGGAACGGCGAACTTCCTCAAAGCGAACGGCATTCGCACCCGCTCGCTCAAAAAGATCGGAGAAGGCTCCACCGAGATCCAGGAGGCGCTCCGTCAGGGTCATATCGCCTATGTCATCAACACCAGCGATATCGGCTCGACCAACGGGCAGACCGACGGACACCAGATCCGCAGTCTTGCCACCGAAAACAACATCACCATGTTCACCGCGCTCGACACCGTCAAGGTGCTTCTGGATGTTTTGGAGGAGACCACGCTTTGCGTCTCCACGATCGACTCGTAAAGGAAAGGCAGACGCATCGCATGAAGCAGGTTATCTATCAGATCGGGAGCAACCAACGCATCGCCAAGGGAATCTGGCGCATGACGCTGTTGGGAGACACCTCGGCCCTCACCGCTCCCGGGCAGTTTATCAATATTCGCATTGAGGGAGAGTTCCTTCGCAGACCGATCTCGGTCTGCGATTGGGACGAGAATGGTCTGACCATCCTCTATAAGGTGGTCGGAAAGGGAACCGAGAAAATGAGCCGCATGACCGAGGGGGAGACGCTGGACACCCTCGCGGGGCTTGGAAACGGCTTTGACACCGCCAAGAGCGGCGACGCTCCTCTGCTGATCGGCGGAGGCGTGGGCGTGCCGCCGATGTATCATCTGTGCAAGAAGCTCAGAGCAGAGGGAAAAGAGGTGCAGGTCATTCTGGGCTTCAATTCCCGTGAGGACGTTTTCTACCGTGAGGAGTTCGAGGCGCTTGGAGCAAGGGTCTATCTCGCCACGGCGGACGGAAGCGAGGGAGTGAAGGGCTTTGTGACCGACGTCATGAAGGACCTCTCCTACTCTTACTTCTACACCTGCGGTCCGGAGCCGATGTTCCGCGCCATTGAACGGATCGCGAAAACGAGCGGACAGTACAGCTTTGAGGAGCGCATGGGCTGCGGCTTTGGCGCGTGCATGGGCTGCTCCTGCAAAACGCTGTACGGAAACAAGCGCATCTGCGTGGACGGTCCGGTTCTGGAAAGGGAGGAGATCATATGGCAAGCACAAGCGTGATTTTGTCGGGATGGGAGCTGGATAATCCCGTCATCCCCGCCAGCGGAACCTTTGGATTCGGCAAGGAATTCGCGGCGTTCTACGATATCAACTGTCTCGGCACGTTCTCCTTCAAGGGGACTACGCGCGAGGCGCGCTTCGGAAACCCCACGCCGCGCATCGCGGAGTGCAGGGAGGGCATGATCAACTCGGTGGGCTTGCAGAATCCCGGTGTCGATCACGTCATCGCGCATGAGATCCCCGAAATGCAGCAGTATTTCCATAAGAAGGTCATCGCGAACGTCAGCGGCTTCTCGGTCGAGGACTACGCCGTGACCTGCCAAAAGCTGGACGCCGTGGAGCAGGTTGGTCTGTTGGAGGTCAACGTAAGCTGTCCCAACGTCCACAACGGCGGCATGAGCTTCGGTACCACCCCTGAGGCGGCGGCCGAGGTCACCAGAGCCGTCAAGGCGGTCACCACCAAGCCGGTCTACATCAAGCTCAGCCCCAACGTCACCGACATCGTCTCGATCGCCAAGGCCTGCGAGGAGGCGGGAGCCGACGGCATCAGCCTCATCAACACCCTGCTCGGTATGCGGATCGACCTTGCCCGTCGCCGTCCCGTGATCGCGAACAAAATGGGAGGCTTTTCGGGCCCTGCCATCTTCCCGGTGGCTCTGCGGATGGTCTATCAGGTCTATGAGGCCGTCAAGATCCCCCTGATCGGTAGGGGAGGCGTTTCCACCGCCGAGGACGTGATCGAAATGATGCTGGCGGGCGCGCCCGCCGTGCAGGTGGGAGCCGCCAATCTGGTGGATCCCTTCGTCTGCAAGACCATCGTGGAGGAGCTTCCCGTGGTCATGAAAAAATACGGAATCGAAAACTTACAGGATATTATAGGAGGAGCACACAATGGGTAAGGACGTTATCATCGCCTGCGATTTTGCGAGCAAGGCAGACGTTATGCAGTTTTTGGATCAGTTCAAGGGAGTCAAGCCCTTCGTGAAGATCGGCATGGAGCTGTTCTACGCCGAGGGACCGAGCATCGTGCGCGAGATCAAGGCAAGAGGACACAAGATCTTCCTCGACCTCAAGCTCCACGACATTCCCAACACCGTTATGAAGGCGATGCGGGTCCTGTCGAATCTGGATGTGGATATGTGCAACCTCCACGCCGCAGGCGCGACCGCTATGATGGAGGGGGCGATCAAGGGGCTCACCCGTGAGGACGGTAGCCGTCCGATCCTGATCGCCGTCACCCAGCTCACCTCCACCGATCAGGAGAGCATGGAGAGAGATCTGTTGATCCGCGAGCCGATCGATCAGGTGGTGATGCACTACGCCAAGACCGCGAAGAACGCAGGGCTCGACGGCGTGGTCTGCTCCCCCTTGGAGGCAGAGAAGGTACACAAGACCTGTGGCGAGAGCTTTTTGACCGTCACCCCCGGCGTGCGCTTTGCCGACGGAGACGTGGGAGATCAGAAGCGCGTGATGACCCCGGCACAGGCGAAGGAGATCGGCTCGGACTACATCGTGGTGGGACGCCCCATCACCGCGGCCGCCGATCCCGTGGCCGCCTACGAGCGCTGTGTGCGTGAATTTGTTGGCTAAAAACGATGAACGATTATTCGATAACGAAAAGGAGATACCATCATGACTGATATGCAAAAGCTGATCGCAACCGATCTTTTGTCCATCAAAGCCGTTTTCTTCCGTCCCAACGAGCCCTTCACGTGGGCAAGCGGCATCAAGAGCCCCGTTTACTGTGACAACCGTCTCACCCTGACCGCTCCCGAGGTGCGCACGCACGTCGAGACCGCGCTGGCCGAGACCATCCGTCGGGAGTACCCCGACGTGGAGGTGCTGATGGGTACCTCCACCGCAGGCATCGCACACGCTGCAATCACCGGTCACATCATGAACCTGCCCATGGGCTACGTTCGCGGCAGCTCCAAGGACCACGGCAGAAATAACCGCATCGAAGGCAAGCTGCTGCCCGGCCAGAAGGTCGTTGTTGTGGAAGACCTGATTTCCACCGGCGGCTCCTGCATTGACGTTGTTGATGCACTGCGCGAAGCAGGTGCAGAGGTTCTGGGCGTTGTTTCCATCTTCACCTACGGCATGGAAAAGGGCCTGAAGCGTCTGGCTGCTGCCAATGTAAAGAACGTATCCCTCACCAACTTCGACGTCATCGCAGAAGTTGCTGCAGAAGAAGGCTATATCCTGCGCAGCGATGTAGCACGTCTGATTCAGTTCCGCAACAATCCCGACGACGAATCCTGGATGGAGGGCAAGTAATGCGCTCTCTCATCAGTATTCTGGACCTGTCCGTGGAAGAGCTGGATGAGCTGATTGCCATTGCCAACGACATGATCGACAATCCCGCTAAGTACAGCGAGATTTGCAAGGGCAAGAAGCTGGCAACCCTGTTCTTCGAGCCCTCCACCCGTACCCGTCTGAGCTTTGAAGCTGCCATGTACGAACTGGGCGGCAACGTTCTCAGCGTCGCATCTGCCAGTTCCTCTTCTGCCGCCAAAGGCGAGAGTGTAGCCGACACT
>JAZSKO010000056.1:0-2506 GCA_045534875.1 Eubacteriales bacterium
GTCACCCCTGCCACCCCCGATTCCTTCACGGGAAAAGTCACGGTGCTGGATCACACGGGCGCGCCCCGGGACGGTATCCTCGTCTCCTTTGAGAGTCTGGATATGATGAAAATGACCCGAAACGGATCGGCGGAATTCACCCTTCCCGCAGGTAGTCATCGCTTTACCGTGGTGGATCCCAACGCAGACGTCACCTATGACGAGACGCAATGCGTCCTCTCAACGGATGCCAAGGAGGTCACGGTCACGCTCTACGGCAAGCCCAACGGAAGCAAAACCATTTGGGCCTATTCGCCCTCTGCCGACGACCACGTGGAGACCAAGGCTGTAACGCTTGGTGCCGGCACTTTCCTGCTCTCCTTGGAGTCCGATGAGCGAAACTACATCATTTTCACCCCCTCGCAAGGCGGGGTCTACCGCATCTCGGCACAAGCCGTCAAAACGATCACCCCGGGCTATTACGGCTCTCCCTTCAACGTATTGCAGGAAAGCCTCACCCCTTTAAAGGACGGCGCTTTGGAGATGGAGGTGCATCCCACCAGCATTGGCATTCAACTGGTGATCGGTCTGGATACGCCGATCGGCGTGGAATCGGGTGTTGTGACGATCGAGCGGATCGGTGACTATATCCCAAGTCCCGCCGATCAGCCGTGGACGGTGCTGACCGCCGACGAGGAGGATCTGATCCCCTACTACGTCGATTATCTCAACTGGTCGGTCTCCTTCCAAAATCTGGATCTGCAAGACAAGGATCTGACGGTGGTTCTGAATGAGGAAGACGGCTACTACCATCTCGGCGACGAGAACGGTCCTGTGATCTTTCTCCTTTTGCGTGAGGACAGTCGCTTCTTACCTTCCTTCACAACGATCTGCGAAACAGACCGTCTTGGCTGTTATTTCTACGATGAAAACGGTACGTTCCTGAAAAAGGAAAGTTATAGCGAACTTCTGTTGCAGTACGCCGCCATTTGCGACGCGCAGGGAGCCGTTCCGCTCAACGAGCAGCTTGCCTACGTTCTGCAAACCCTCGGCAATGACCGCGGCTGGTGGGACTTCTCTAAGGAACAGCACATCTTCGGGGACACCGTTGTGGAACCGGACACCGCTTGGCTCTTTGCTTGTGGGACCTACTCGATCAACAAGTCCTTTGCGGGATCGACCGAGTCCCCCATCTCGCTGACCACCGAGGGTCGCGTTTTCCTGACCAAGGACACGCCTCTTTCGATTGCGGTACGAAACAACGCGGAGCTCACCCTGACCGTCACCGATCCCGACGGATGCCTGACGCTGACCTACAACGGTCAGCCCTACACCGCCGAGGCCGGGCGCATTGAATTGACGCTCACGGGAAGCGATAAGCTCTTCACGCTGGCGATCCAAGCCGATGCCTCCATCAACGAGGCAGACGTGAAGCTAACGATCACCGAGTAACATTGATTTAAAAAGACAAAAAGGAGTTTAACATCATGAAAGCATTGAAGATTCTTGCGGCGCTTATGGCTGTTTTGTGCGTGAGCCTGAGCCTCGCGGCCTGCACGGGCAACACCGCAGGCGGAACGGGTACGACCGTTGCCGAGACCCCTGCCGCAACCCCTGAGGTCACCAATCCCGTCACCAACCCCGTCACCGATCCCGAGCCCACGACCGTGACCTACACGGTAACCGTGAAGGATGCGAACGGCGAGGGGATCCACAACGTACTGATCCAGATGTGTGACACGGCAGGCTGTCGTCTTCCCACCCCCACGAACACCGAGGGAACGGTCGTTTTCACCTATAACGCCGCTTCGGATTACCGCGTGAAGGTGGTCAGCGCGCCCGAGAAATACGCCGTTGACACAGAAGCCTACTTTGATTTCGATTCCAACAACGTCTGCAACATTGTGTTGCAGGAGAGAGCAAGCTAAGAGAAAAAATAGAACGCCCCGTGAGAAAACTCTCACGGGGCGTTTGATTTGGGAATTATGAAAAGCAAAAACACGAAGCGATCCTTGTAAAAAATCCCCACCGCCCCGACCAACCACTCAAAAAAGGGAAGCCAAGTGAAAAACACTTGGCTTCCCTTTTTTGATGTTCTTTGTAGAGGGGAGGGTTGGAAGGGGAGGCCCCTTCTTTCCCTTTGCTATGTTTTGATAGCATCACCATCGGGGTATGAAGCGAAAGATTTTCGCTTACATCCCCCGATCATTGGGAGCGGCACCTTGCCGCGAAGGGGTCTCCCCTCCAAGGTCTTCCTCCATCACCCTCTAAGCGCGAGCCAAGCCTGCTTAATAAAGGGGGCGCCCACGGCCTGCGTGCCGGCGGATTCCCAGATGATGCGGGGGCAAACGCCCTCACGCACGATGGCCTCGGCGAGGGGCTCAAAGAGAGGGCCAAAGAGGGTATCGGCAAAGGTCAGGTGCTTTTTCTCGCCTGCCTTGGTGTATTTGATCTTAGAAAAATGGCAATGGAGGTAGCGCGCGTGGTGGTCGCCGAGAGAGGTGGCGATGCGGTCAAAGACGCGACG
>JAZSKO010000233.1:0-3548 GCA_045534875.1 Eubacteriales bacterium
GTGTAGCCACGGGCGGTATCAATAAAGTTGATCCCCTGCTCCACACAGGCGCGATAAAAGGCGATCGCTCCGTACATCACACCGTGATCGGTAAGAGCCACCGCTGTTTGTCCGCATTCCTTGGCGCGACGGGGGATATCGGAGATCCGACACGCGCCGTCCAACAGACTGTATTCGCTGTGCAGGTGCAAATGAACAAATCCGCTCATAGACGTTCCTTTCCTTTTTCGTTCTCTCCCGATCAGAGGGCGTCCGGCTTCTCGGCCTCCTGCAAGAGCCTTTGCAGACGGTGGTTGAGTCCGGATTTGGTGATCGGCGGGGTATGCAGATTTCGTAGCTCCTCTAAGGAGGCGTCCGGATTTTCGGCGCGCAGACGCGCCGTGATCCGCAGGCTCTCGGGAAGCTGGGCAAGCATGCCGTTCAGGGTCAGCTTTTCGATGGCCGCCATCTGTCTGGCGCAGGCTGACACGCTTTTTTCAATGTTTTTCGCCACGCAGTTGGTGGCTCGGTTCTCCTGATTGCGGATGTCTCGCTCGATGCGGACGTTCATGATATCCATTGCCATGCGTCCTGCTCCCGTGATCGCCACAAGATCCTCGACCGACGGCATATCCTTAAAGTAAAGACCCACACCCGCGTTTCGCTTCGCCTCTCTCGGCGGATATCCGAGCGCGACGAGAAGATGGGACAGAAGGGCGACCGCCCCCTCCCCCTTCGGTGTAAATTCAAGATGGATCGAGCGATGGGGGTCGCTCACCGTGGCACAAACGAGAAACGCCCCTCGCAAAAACGCGCCTCGGCATCCCTCACAGGCAAAGGAGACGATCTCGGAGGTCACGGCATCGGCATCGACCCCCTCCTCGGTCAGGCGGTTCGTCGCCGACCGAAACCGCTCCCATTGCTTCCAAACCGTTTGGGAGCGACAGGTCACCTGATGCAGGGCTCGTCCGTTTTTGACCGTTTCCGTCACCGTGATCTCACTTCCCCTCCCTGCCTGTCGGCCAAGCTGCTCGGCCACCGCCGAGGCAACGGTTGGGGACGAGAAGGAAACCGTTAAGGAATCCCCGTCCTCGGTCGCTCGCAAAAAGAGACCGTTCAGCCATTCCCGTCGGCAACAGGGACGCTTGATGGGAAGTGCGGCAAGCTCCTCGCGCACCAGATCGGCATAGGACATATCAGGAGTCCTTTTTGGGGAAGATATCCGCCATGACGGGGTGTCTTCCGCAGCTACGCGAGCGTGTTTCGGTGCAGAAGCAGTAGGGCGCGTGCGCCTCGCACTTGGGGACCAGCAGATCCTTCAATTCGGGGGCGACCTCGGCCACGGCCTTCACCATCTCTCTCGCCATGGCGCGGATCTCCCATTGCGCGCAGGCGCAAAGACGCTCGTTGCAGAAATGGATCAATTCACGCAGGTTCATCTTGACGCAGATCTCGGTACAGCAGGCGTTCGGCAACAGCATTCTGGCATCCTCCGCAGGGATTCCCAGCTCACGCAATTTCGCATAGGCATCTCGGATGGCGTCAATGGTTTCCTTGTAGATCTCTGCCGCCTGCTCGTTTCTCTCCACGGTGGAGGGGGTGACGCAGGCAAAGCCGTCCTCCTCGCAGTAGCGTTGGCTTCTTTGCGCGTAGCTCGCCATGCGGTGACGCACAAGCTGATGCGTCAGCGCGCGGCTGACGCCCGAGACGCGGAAGGTAAACTCCGCGAACTCCAATACGCTGTGGTGTCCGCTCTTGTAGCAATGCCGCAGGATCCTGCCTCCTGCGGTCTGGCTGTCATAGCAGGTGGCGGCGGCTCTCTCGATGGCCTCCACGGGATTGGGGGTGTAGCCGATCAGCTCCACTTTCATCGTCTTTTCCATTCTCTTTTTCCATCCTTTTTCGGTCTTTTTTCGGTCTTTTTTGCATACGTGTTGCGTTTTTTATGGATCGAGGGGAGACAGATCCTCTCCCAGTATTCGTAATTCGCACTCCAAGCAGACACCCGTTTCCTCCAACACGCGGGCGCGGATCAGGCGGATCAGGGTGATGACATCCTGCGCCGTGGCGTTTCCTCGGTTGATGATGAAGCCCGCGTGCAAGAGAGACACCTCCGCGCCTCCCACGCGCACGCCTTTCAGTCCGCAATCCTGGATCAGGCGGCCTGCGTAGTGGTCGCGCGGTCGCTTGAAGATGCTCCCCGCGTTGGGATAGGTGAGGGGTTGAGTCTTCTTTCGGTAGACGCGGTACTCCTCCATGGCGCGGTCGATCTCTTTTTTATCTCCCGATTTGAATGCCATCTCCGCCGAGAGGATCGTGTAGCGCGGGTCGGTGGCGTAGCGGCTGGTGCGCTCTCCAAACGCGTGCTCCTCGCCCTCGAAGCTCCCCGTTGCGCGGGCTTCGGCGTCCCAGTAGGTGGTTTTTTGGACGATATTCGCCATGCATCCCCCAAACGCGCCCGCGTTCATCAAAACCGCGCCGCCCACCGTTCCCGGGATCCCTGCGGCAAACTCCGCTCCCGTGAGCGACTGCTCTCTGGCGCGGATCGAAACGGCGGTAAGCGGCGTGCCTGCCGAGGCATATATGCGCTCTCCCTCAACGGTCAGCTCCACCCATCCAACGGTGAAGATCACCGTCCCTTGACAGAAGCCGTCGGCAAACAGAAGGTTGCTCCCCTTCCCGACCACGGCGTAGGGCTCACCGCTCTCGGCGGCAAGCGAGAGGGCTGTGATGAGCTGCTCGCCCGTCTTGGGAAAAACACCGAGCGCGGCGGTGCCTCCGATGCGCAGGGTGCTGTGTCTTGCCAGCGGACAATGGGGCACGGTCAGGATCCCCTCTTGCGACAATCGCTCTTGCAGGCTTGGCACGCTCTCACCTCCCATTCGGTCGACATTCTCCTCATTCTACTACTATTATACTCCTTTTTCGTAAAATTGCAATACAATTCTTGCGAAAAAAGCGTTTACCCCCTTGAAAAAAAGGAGAAAATGATGTATAATATAAAATTGATATAATGTTTCTTGATCCGCCGCGCTCTGCGGCAGAAAGGCAGGCAGGTATGCAAGGTGACCGTCCTCATCTGAAAATCGGACTTCTGGGCTTTGGCTCGATGGGAAGGACCCACACGTGGGCCGTTCAAAATCTTCCCTTTTTCTACGGGGGGCTTCCCTTTTCCGCCGAAACGGTTGGCGTTTGCACCACGTCGGTGGAAAAATCGGAACGCGTCGCTCGTGAATTTGGGCTGGGACGCGCCGTGGCCAACGAGGACGAGCTGATAAACGATCCCTCGATCGACATCGTGGACATCTGCACGCCGAACCGTTGCCATTATGAAACCCTGAAAAAAGCACTTCTCGCGGGAAAGCACATCCTTTGCGAAAAGCCTCTTTGCGTCGCTCCCGAGGAGGCTGACGAGATCGCCTCGCTTGCCAAGTCGACCGATCGGATCGGTGGTATGGTCTTTCAGCATCGCCGTCTTGCCCCCATTCAGCGAGCAAAGCAGCTCATCGAAGAGGGACGCATTGGGCGCGTGCTGCATTTCCACGCCGCCTACCTGCACAACTCCTGCA
>JAZSKO010000076.1:0-3699 GCA_045534875.1 Eubacteriales bacterium
CTGTGACGTTCAGACCTATGTCAGCACAGTAGCTTTCAAAAGAGCAGATTGAAAAACGGTCTGTATTCTTCAAATAAATAAGATAATCAGCGCTCATTTCCATATCACCTCGTATAGATGTTTGTTTAATGATCCTTCGGAGAATAAAAAACAATAACGGAACGCCAAAAAGCATCCCGTTACTGTTGGTGCGGAAAACGGGACTTGAACCCGTACGGTGTGAACCACACGCCCCTCAAACGTGCGCGTCTGCCAGTTCCGCCACTTCCGCGTATGCCGCGCACCGCCTATTGGCGACACGCAACAGATATATTATACTCTTTTTTTTCGGATTGTCAATAGATTTTTCCGAAAAAGATTCGTTTTTTTATTTTTCTTCGATTTTCTTTCTCTTTTCCCTTGCATTCCTCCTCGGTTATTGGTATAATAGTAAGGTTGAATGCACTTTTTGTTTTCGTATTTTTTATTTTAGAAAAGGAACTACCATCGTGAGAAATCTGCAAGAGGAAATCAACCGCCGCCGTACCTTCGCCATCATCTCCCACCCCGACGCCGGTAAAACCACCCTGACCGAAAAGTTTTTGCTCTACGGAGGCGCGATCCAGACCGCCGGCTCGGTCAAGGGAAAGCAATCCGACCGTCACGCCGTTTCCGACTGGATGGAGATGGAAAAGAAAAGAGGGATCTCCATTACCTCCTCGGTCATGCAATTTGAATATGAGGGCTACTGCATCAATATCCTCGACACCCCCGGGCATCAGGACTTCTCCGAGGACACCTACCGCACCCTCATGGCCGCCGACAGCGCCGTGGTGGTGATCGACGCCGCCAAGGGCATCGAGCCCCAGACCCGCAAGCTCTTTAAGGTCTGCGCCATGCGACACATCCCGATCTTCACCTTCATCAACAAGCTCGACCACGAGGCGCGCGACCCCTTTGACCTGATCGACGAATTGGAAAAGGAATTCGGTATCGGCACCTACCCCATGAACTGGCCCATCGGCTGTGGCGTTGGCTTTAAGGGAGTCTACGATCGCGACGGTCGCCGCATCCTCGCCTTTGGCGATTCCCACCGCGGACGCGACCGTCTCTCCTCCATCGACTGTGACATCTCCGACACCGAAAAGCTGGATCAGCTCATCGGCTCCTACGCCCGCGAGGAGCTTTGCGAGCAGGTGGAGCTTTTGGACGGTGCTTGCTTCGACTTTGACCTCGAAAAGGTGCAACAGGGCAAGCTCTCCCCCGTCTTCTTCGGCTCTGCTCTGAACAACTTTGGCGTGGAGTTCTTCTTGGAGCATTTTCTCAAAATGACCACCGCGCCCCTTCCTCGTCGCACCGAGGAGCGTGTGGTGGATCCCTTTGAGCCAACCTTCTCGGCCTTTGTCTTCAAGATCCAAGCCAATATGAACAAGGCCCACCGCGACCGCATTGCCTTTATGCGGATCGTATCGGGTAAATTTGAGCGCGACCGTGAGTATTTCCACGTGCAGGCAGGCAAGGAGCTCAAGCTCTCCCAGCCCCAGCAGATGATGGCGCAGGAGCGCGCAGGCATCACCGAGGCCTATGCGGGTGATATCATCGGCGTGTTTGACCCCGGCATCTTCTCGATCGGGGACACCATTTGCGAAAAGTCCTCGCGTGTGCAGTTCGAGGGCATCCCCACCTTCGCCCCCGAGTGCTTTGCTCTGGTGGAGCAGGTGGACAGCATGAAGCGCAAGCAGTTTGCCAAGGGCATGAACCAGATCGCGCAGGAGGGCGCGATCCAGATCTTCACCGAGCCGAACGGAGGTTTGGAGCGCGTGTACGTCGGCGTGGTCGGCGTGTTGCAATTCGACGTCTTGGAATCGCGTCTCAAATCCGAGTACGGCGTGACCTACAAGCAGTATCCGCAGCCCTATCAGTATATCCGACGGGTGGCAGGGGGAGCCGATCCCTCCAAGCTGCGTCTGTTTGACGTGAAGTGGGTGCAGGATTTCCACGGAAACGATTTTCTTCTCTTTAACAGCGAATGGCACATCTCGCACACCCTCGACCAGAACGAGGGCTTGGAGCTGGTGGAATTCGGTAGCTGATTGTTCTCCCTTGAAGGCTGACTCCCCTTGGAGTGAGCCTTCTTTTTTCTTTCTTTTTCGACCTTTCTTGACAAATCAAGGGTTCTGTTGTATAATATTCTCTAAGGAAACAGAAAGGAGACGGACCATGACGCATACCGGAAGGCGGATCTATGTTGTCATTTGCTGGGCGATCGCGGGGCTTTTGTTGCTCACGGGAGGCATTTTGTCCTTGATCTACGACGATCTTCTCCCGATTGCCACCTATCTCGGTGGGATCATGCTTGCTGTTGGGGGCATCAACATCGCCATCTATTGCGCGAGCAAGGGGCGGCTTCACGGAGACCGTTGGTTTCTGGCCGACGGGCTTGCCACGGCGCTTCTCTCGGCTTTTCCTCTTTTAAACCAGATGATCGTTTCCGCCATGATCCCTTTTTTCTTCGGCGTTTGGGAGCTGTTCTCGGGCATCCTCAAATCCATGGACTCCATGGAGCTGCGAAGGGCTCGGATCGGGGGATGGATCGCGGTCTTTTCGATCGGTCTGTTCGAGATCCTCTCAGGCGTGGCGGCTCTGCTCAAGCCCATCGAGGATTTTATGGGGATGCACATTGTGGTGGCCATGATCCTGTTCGTGCAGAGCCTTGGCTACGTCTTTAAGATCCTGCTCTACTCCAAGCTGGTATTATCGAAGATCGACCAGAAAAATTGAATCGGAAAGGAACACATCATGTCTATCGAAACCTGTTACATTCTCTACAACACGCACGCAGGCTCGGGTCGCGGTGAGGCCATGGCAAAGGCGTTTGCCGACAGCATGGGCTCTCGCGTTTTAAAGCTGTTTGATATTACGAAGATCACCGACTACAAGTCTTTTTTTGAAGGACTGACCCCGGCTCCCGTGGTTCTCTGCGGCGGCGACGGAACGCTGAACCGCTTTGTCAACGAGATCGACGGTTTCTCGATCCCAAATGACATCTACTACTATGCCACCGGTACGGGAAACGATTTTCTCCGCGACGTGATCGGGTCTCCCTCGGCTACCGAGTCGATCTGCATCAACGAATACATCCGAGATCTTCCTGTTTGCCATGTGAACGGGAAGCGGTACCGCTTCCTCAACGGCGTTGGCTACGGCATCGACGGCTACTGCTGTCAGGTGGGGGACGAGATGCGCGAGGCAGGCAAGTCGAAGATCAACTACACCTCCATCGCCATCAAGGGACTTCTGTTCCACTACAAGCCCACTGCCGCAACCGTTACCGTTGACGGCGTGACCCATCACTACAAGAAGGTTTGGATCGCTCCCACCATGAACGGTCGCTTCTACGGTGGCGGCATGATCGCCGCTCCCGCGCAGAAGCGCGTGGGGGAGGATCGCCGCCTCTCTCTCATGATCTTTCATGACACCAACCGTCTGCAAACGCTGATGATCTTCCCCTCGATCTTCAAGGGTCAGCACATCGCGCACACCAAGGAAGTTGAGATCTTGGAGGGACGCGACATCACCGTGGAATTCGACCGTCCCGCTCCCTTGCAGATCGACGGCGAGACGATCTTAGGTGTCACCTCTTATCAGGCTTTTGTAGAAGGGTAAGACCTTGGGGAGGGGGAGACCTTCTTCGGAAAGAAGGTCTCCCCCTCCCCAAAC
>JAZSKO010000196.1:0-3690 GCA_045534875.1 Eubacteriales bacterium
TTGCCAAAAACTGCGCGCACCTCTCGCCAAAGCTATTTTTGATGGATTTTGGTGAGACGAGCCGCAGACAAGTGCGGACTTTTCAAGGCGAGTCTCGCCGAAAGACGCGAAAATAGCCCGGCGAGAGGCTTGTTGGTTCAAACCCATTTAGGCTACGGTCAGAAGGCGGAGAATTGCTCATGGATCCAAGCGAGACGAAGGGTGAACCAATCGAAGGTCGCGGCGGCAAGCTCGGCTTGGGGCGTGTCGCGATCCCAGAGCGTCTCCTCACGCTTGAAGTCCGAGGCGTAGAGCGTGGAGACCTTGGAGAGAAGCGAAAAGACGTTTGCAAAGCCGTTGGTCTTTTCGTAGTATTCCAGCCAAAGCTCCTTGACCATCTGACGGAAGAAATCGTTGTTCATGAAGACGGCGTACCAGACGTGGCGCTCGGCGGCGAAATAGCGATCGGTCGGCTGCCAGATATCGGTGTTCCAGACCACGGTCGCGCCGTCGAAATCCCAAGGACAGGCGAAGGTCAATTTGCCCGTACCGCCTTCGGAGAGGTCGATGTAGAAATAGAAGGACTTGTAATGCTCGTCGTTGTTGCAGACCAGCTCGCTGAGCAGGTACATCCGCGCCACGCTTTCCAGATCCACCACGGCGGAGATGGCCTCCTCGGCCGACTTGTACTTGTTGGAGACCTCGAGCTGTCCCGTTGTGGGATTGATCGAGAAATAGACGCCGCGGTAGGTCGCGCTGGCCACCACGCGGAAGATGCTTTGCAGATAGGTGGTGGCGAATTCCACCTGCTCGTCGGAGAGATCGTCGTTCTTGAACTCGAAGTAGAGGTTTCCGTGACCGCCCTTGTTGGTGGAGGGATGGGAATGCACGCGCTCCTCGTCGAAGAACAGGGGGAGATCAAAATAGTCGTAGCGGATGTAGGGGCGATCCTCGGGGGGATTGCCGCCCTCCAATTCAAACAGGTAGCCCGAATAGAGCGATGCGGAATCTGCGCCTGCCTCCTCGATATCCACGCGACCCTCATTGATCTGGCTCTGCTCGCAGAGCAGGAAGACGCCCATGTAGACGTCGTTGACCGTGAGGTTCACATAGCACCAGTCGGAGCTGTACTCGGTGAGGAACAGGGACGCCAAGGACAGACAGGTGGCGTTGCGAAGGAGCGAATCGTCCACCCATTCGGCCAAAAGCACCCAGCTCTTGAATTTCTCGCCGCCGTGTAGCCCCAAGAGGTTTTGCTTGGAGTTGAATTTGATACGGTAGGGCTTCTTTTTGAAGTTGACGGTGGAGTTGCCGCGCAGACGGATGCCGCCGCCCACGTCCTCCATGTCGAAGTCGCCCGATTCGCTTTTCACGCTTACCGAGCAGGCGGTGTAGAGCTCCTTGGAGTCAATGGCCTCGCCGTTCGTGTTCACCGCGAGGGTGGGAAGGGTCTGCGGCAGCACGCGCACGTGGCAGGAAGTCTCGCCGCCGGCAGAGACGAAGGAAAAGCCCTCCTTCACGGCGGTGACGATCCCGTTCTCCACGGTCACGCAATCATGCGAGGAGACCCAAGAAAGATCGGTGGCCGTGATCCCGTCCGCGTTGGCGGAAAAGGGCAGGGTATAGCTCTCTCCGACCGACAGATACACGGTTTCCAGCGTCACCTCGGCAGAGGGGGGCGGCGCGATCGGCTCGGTCGGCTCGGTCGGCTCGGTCGGGGCAGGATCGGTCACGTCGGGAGCGAGCCCCTCCGCCTGCGTGACAGGGGGCGGCGTTTCGACGGGGGGGATCAAGCTGTCCCAGACAGGATGCCAAGGGAACGACGGTCATGATCGCCAAGAGTACACAAAGAAAGCGAAGACTTCTTTTCATGATGCCTCCTTATGGAAGGAACGGATGACGGTGTTACAAGGAAAATTGATAATGGAGCCAGCGAATACGCATTCGAAGCCATTTGCAGGCCTTTTCGGCAACGACGCTCTGCTCGTTTTCGCGATACCAAAGCGCGGCCTCGTACTCGAAGTCGTCTTCGTAGACCGTAGCAAGGCGAGCGACCGTATCCACCACGTTCTCAAAGCCGTTCGAGGAGGCATAGAGCTCTTGCCAGATCTCCTTGGCGGTCTCGCGGAAGAATTCGTTGCTGGCGAGCATGACGTAGAAGATGTTTTCGGTGGCGGCAAAGTATTTGTTGTAGGGGATGTGGTTGTAGGTGGCCCAATAGACGGTCGCGCCGTCGAAATCCCACGGGCAGGTGAAGGTCAGCTTGCCTGTACCGTTTTGGGAAAAGTCCACGTAGAGGTAGAAGCTCTTTTTGTATTCGTCCCCGTTGCAGATGATCTCGCTGAGCAGGTAGGAGCGCGCCGCGCTCTCCATATCAACGGCGGCGGAGATGGCCTCCTCGGCCGAGGTCGCGTCGGACTTTACGAGCTTGGCGGTGGCGGGATCGATCTTGTAGTAGGTGTTTTCATAGGTCGCGTAGTAGATCAGATCCAATATGGCTTGGAAATAGTCGTCGGCGTAGTCCTTTTGCTTGGCCGACGTGCCGTCGTTTTTCAATTCATAAAAGATCTTGCCGTAGGTTCCCGCGTCGTTGGCGGCAATGGCATATTTTTGTCCCGTAGGATATACGGTAAGGTTTTCGTAGTGATCGTAGCGGATGTAGGGCTTGCCCGTGTTCGGGTTCGCGCCGTCAAATTCAAACAGGTAGCCCGATTCGACCGAATCGGATTCCAGACCTGCCTCCTCGATGTCGATGCGCCCTCGGTTGATGTGGCTCTGCTCGCAGAGGGTGTAGATGCCGACGAAGCGGTCGTTGATGTAGAGATTGACGAAGCACCAGTCGGAGCTGTATTCGGTCAGGATCACCGACGCCAAGGAGAGCGAGAGGGCCGTACGGGTGTAGGAATCGTCGTTAAATTCGGCCAGAAGCACCCAGCTCTTGTATGCTTCGCCGTTGTGAAGCCCTAAGATGTTTCGCTTGGAGTCGAAGCGGATGCGATAGGGGACCTTGGGGCGGCGCGAGGACGAGTTTCCGCGCAGGCGGATGCCGCCGCTCTCGCCGTCGATGTCGAAATCCCCCGATTCGCTCTCCACGTCAATGGAGCAGGGGGTGTAGGTCTCCTTGGAGTTGATGGCGGCGCCGTCGGTGTCGATGGAAAGGACGGGGAGGGTGTTGGGAAGCACGCGGACAAGACAATCGGTGGAGCCTCCTGCCGTCACCATGGCGTAGCCCTCCTTCACGGCGGTGACCACGCCATCGGTCACCGTGACGCAATCGGTGGATGCCGCCCAAACAGGGGGACGGGTGAAGCCGGAGGTGTAGCGTATGTAGGGGAGGGTGTAGCTGTCACCTATGTAGAGATAGATGGTTTGCAGATGAATGTCAGCCGTGTCGGCAGGAGGGAGCGGTTCGGCAGGGGGATCGGGCAGGATGGGGGCTTCTGTGGTGGTTGCGCCCTCGGTTGGGGTGGACGCGCCACGCCCTGCGGCGCAGGCAACCAGCGAGAGGGACAGCAGAGTCGCAAGAAGCAGACAGAGAATGCGTCGCATGGAAGGTCCTCCTTTTGTGTTCTGAGTGATAGATGTGGGGTCGTGACGATCGCCATAGGTCGGGGGCTTTCCGAAGGGGCTCAAGCCCACTCTACGGATTCAGACGGTTACCGTTTCATGAAATCACGTACAAAATCAACAGGTTACCCAGCAATCCCCTTT
>JAZSKO010000181.1:0-4183 GCA_045534875.1 Eubacteriales bacterium
GATACGGTTGATCTTCGCCAGCTCGTTCATCAGGTTGGTCTTGTTGTGCAGACGTCCTGCCGTGTCGATGATGAGCACGTCGGCGTTCTTCTTTTTCGCCACGTGGCAAGCATCAAACACCACGGCGGCGGGATCACTTCCCTCGTTCTGGCGCACAAGCTCGACCTGCGCTCTCTCACACCAAACGGCAAGCTGGTCGATGGCGGCGGCGCGGAAGGTATCGGCCGCGGCAACCACCACGTGCTTGCCCTGCAAGCGCAGACGGTTTGCGATCTTACCGATGGAAGTCGTCTTTCCCACTCCGTTGACACCGATCACCAAAATGACGGAAGGAGCAGTCTCCAAGCAGAGAGGCTCGCCCTCTCCGATCATTCCCTCCAAGATTCCTTGGAGAGCCGACATGACCTGATCCTTTTCTTTCAGTCTACCGTCCTTGATGCGTTCGCGAAGCTCCTCAATGATCTGCTCGGAGGCATTTACGCCGACATCCGCGCAGATCAAAAGCTCCTCCAATTCCTCCAACAGATCCTCATCGACCTTCACAAAAGCCTTGAGCATCTCGTCGATCTGTCCAAAAAGCGCGTTTTTGGTCTTCGTCAGACCCGCCTTCACGCGACTCCAAAAGGATTTCTTTTCCTTCTTGGTGTCCGTTGCCTCGGCTTCTGCCTTGGCTTTCGCTTCGGCTTCTGCCTTTGCTTGTGCCTCGGCTTCTGCCGCTAAGCGCGCTTCCTCCCGGGCGGCATCCTCTTGCGCTCTCTTCTTCTTTCCGAAGAGTTTATCCAAAAATCCCATCCCAGTCTTCTCCTTCCTTCTTGGAAATATCATTGATATTCAGCATCAGCACCTTGGAAATACCGTGCTCCGGCATGGTGACACCGTAGAGACGGTCTGCCGCCGCCATCGTTCCGCGACGGTGGGTGATCATGATGAACTGTGTGCCGTGCGAATACCGTTTAATGTACTGCGCCAAACGCTCGACGTTCACCTCGTCCAGCGCGGCCTCGATCTCGTCCAGAATACAGAACGGCGTCGGATTGACCTGCAAGATCGCAAAGAAGAGTGCCACGCCGACGAAGGCCTGCTCACCGCCCGAAAGCTGCATCAAACTCTTGATGATCTTTCCGGGAGGCGCCGCCTTGATCTCAATTCCGCTTTCGAGTACGTTTTCGGGATCGGTGAGTGACAGCTCCGCAGAGCCTCCTCCGAACAGCTCGGAGAACACCTTTCCGAAGTTTTCGTTGATCTGATTGAAGGAATCCACGAATGCCGTTCGCATCTCGCCCTCGAGCCGTTGAATGATGTCGGCAAGGTCTTTTCTCGCCTTTTCCAGATCCTCCAGCTGCTCCTTCATTTTCTCGTAACGACCGCGAACATCCTCATATTTGTTCACCGCGTCCAGATCCACGTGTCCGATCGCGCGCAGCTTGTTCTTACACTCGGTCTGCAAGGCCAGCATTTCGGGTCTTGTCTCCTTGGTAAGGGGCGGATAGCCGAGCGCGACCGCGTCGTTACGCGTCATCTCATAGTCCTCCAAGAGCTTGCCCGCCAGCTTATCCTGCGTATCGCGCAGGCTGGCCAAGCGGCTCTCGCACTTGGTGAACTCTCGGAAGATCAGCTCTTTTTGATTCATCTTGTCACGCATACGGGCGTTGAGATCGTTGAGCTTTCTCTCAAACTCCAAATTACCCTTCTCGACCTCGCTCCGACGTGCCTTCAAGCTCTCCAAAAGCTCGTTTCCTGCGCGTTGCTCGACCATTCCCGCCTCGATCGCGGCCAAGGTGCTTTGGATCTGCTCGTTTTGCAGACGGATCCGCTCGGTCAATTCAAGCAGATCGCGGTTGAGATTCTCGATCCGTCCTTCGGCGTTTTCCTTCAAGGTGGTCTCGGTCTCAATATCCTTTTGCGTCTCGCTGATCTTGATATACAATTCGGTGATATGTCGGCCGATCTCGTCCTTTTTCAGGATCGTCTCGCCCTTTTCCGCGTCCTTTTCCGCGCGGTATGCGCGGATCTCCTCGATGCGGTTCAACAGCTCTTTTTCCTCGGTGGTCAGTCTCGTCAGATCCTCCTCGTAGCGAGCCTTTGCCGCCTCGAGCTCCTGCATATCGCCTGCCAGCTTTTCCAGCAGGGTGTTGTTGGCATCCAGCTTCGCGCGAAGCTGTTCCCACTGTCCATTTTCGGTAGCGCGCAAGACGCCGATCAGCTCGCGTCGATCCTCTGCGGCAAATTGCTTGTCCTCAAGCTCCTCCAAGGCTTCCTTACGGTCGGCCAACGAGGTCTCCAGCTCTGCCGTTTTCGCGCGATGCTCGGCAAGCTCTGCCTCCAAGCGCTTAATCTCGCCTCCGCGGGAGAGGATGCCGTTGCCTGTACGCACCGATCCTCCCGTGAAGGAGCCTCCCACGTTGATAAGCTGACCGTCCAGCGTCACCGCGCGAACGCGGTAGCCGGTCGCCTTTGCCATAACGGTGGCATGGTCGATGGTATCGAACACCACCGTTCTGCCCAACAGCGAGGACAGGACGTTGGCGAACTTTTTATCGGCGGTTACCAGAGTATCCGCCACGCCGATGTATCCGGGATAGCCCGACGCATCGGTCATTTCCTTGGTTGGCGTGGAGGGACGCATGGAGGTGAGCGGGAAGAAGGTGGCTCTGCCTGCCTCTCCGCGCTTCAAGGCGTACATGGCCGCCTTTGCCGTGGACTCGTCCTCTACCACGATGTTTTGCAGGTTCGCGCCCAACGCGATCTCCATAGCGGTGATGAAACGATCCTCCACCGACAGGATCTTGGAGAGCGGACCGTAAATTCTGCCGCAGGGCGCGCCGTGGGCATCGGTGATGCGCCCCTCCTCATATTGTCTCATGACATACTTGACCGCGCCTGAATAGCCCTCGAAATGCTCCTCCATCGAGCGGATGGTGGCAATTCTCTGCTCCACCGAATCCCGACGGAAGCAGGCGGCGTTGTATGCCTCGGTTTCGCTTTTTTGCTCCGCGTGCAAGCTTTCCAGCTCGCGCTCGATCTCGGAAAGCTCGCGGTCGATCCCTGCGATCTCATCCTCGTAGGCCCGAACCGTTTTCTCCTTGGCGGCGCATTGCGCCTCCAGCTCTGCCGACACGCGACGGTACCCATCCAGCTCCTGCAAGGCGGAGCTGTTCTTATCCAAATCGGTGGTCTTGGCGTTCTCCAACACCGAGATGCGTACGCGCACATCCACCGCCTCGGCCTCCAACTCTCGGATGTCCTCCAAGGCTTGTGCGACGGCCGCGTCCAGCTCTGCCTCGCGTCGCTCAAGCTCTGCCTGCTCGCGACAGAGCGCATCCTGTCGCTCGGTCAGCTCCCGGCTGAGATTTTGCAATTCGCCGATCCGCATTGCGTGCTCCACGCTTGCCTTCTGCTCGGCTTGGAGGGACTTTTCCGTCCCCGCCATCGTGCCTTGGGTGGCGGCGATCAGATCCTTTGCGTGCGTGATGCTGTTTTCCGCCACGCGGCGGCTACTTTCCAGCTCATGGCATCGATCGGTCTCCTGACGGATCTGCGTGAGCAGCGCTTCACTCTCCTGACGGCTACTCTGCGATGCCTCAAACAAACGGTCATTTTGCGCCTCCAAGGCTTGCAGGGCGTCCTCTGCGGTTTGCAGATCGAAGGCCGCGTGCTGCATGGCCTCCTCTGCCGCGTTCAATTCCCCTCGGAGCTGCTCGGTATCGTACAGCCAAAGGCTCACGTCCGCGCGCTTCTTGCTCTCCAAAAGCTCGATGGCGCGCTTGGCCTTCTCCGCCTCCTTTTGAAGCGGAATGACCTGCGCCGATACCTCAGCAAAGATATCGTTGATGCGGTTCATGTTGTCCTCGGTCTCCGCCAGCTTTCTCTCGGACTCGTTCTTGCGGTGACGGTACTTGGCAATGCCTGACGCATCCTCAAAGATGCTTCTTCTGTCCTCGCTCTTTCGGGAGACCATCTCGGCGATCCTTCCCTGTCCGATGATGGAATATCCGTCACGTCCGATACCCGTGTTCATGAACAATTCGTAGATGTCCTTCAAGCGCACGGCCTTGCGGTTGATGAAATATTCACTTTCTCCGGCGCGGTAGTAGCGTCTGGTGACAGTGACCTCGTCGTAGTCCGTTGCCAGTCTGGCGCTGGTGGTATCCGTGTTGTCAAACGTGACGGAAACCTCGGCAAA
>JAZSKO010000175.1:0-7063 GCA_045534875.1 Eubacteriales bacterium
CTTCTCAAAGACCAAAAGGCACTGGTGCAGGGCTACGTCATGGACGAGATCTTCAACAAAATGAAGAGCGGCTCGGCGGCGGTGGCCGCCTACTACGCAGGCGATTTTCTGTCGATGTATGAGGACAATTCCGACTTGGCCTTCTACTATCCGCAGGAGGGAACGAACATCTACGTTGACGCCATGTGCGTCCCCAGCAACGCGCCGAGTCCCACCTTGGCGATGGAGTATATCAATTTCCTTTGCTCCGAGGAGGCGGCGGTGGCCAACGCGGAATACCACTACTACGCCACGCCGAACGATCTTGTGCGTAACAATGCGGAGTACCAAGCCTACATGGCCGAGGTACATCCCGACGCGATGGAGATCCTCTACGGATCGGTGGGCGAGGTCAAGACCACGGCCTACCTCAATCTGACCCCCGAGCGTCTTTCCATGGTGAACAGCCTGTGGGAGGAATTGAAGGTGGAAAGCTCCATCGGACGTGGGATCTATATTCTGTGCTTTGCGATTGTGGGCGTTTTGCTCGCGCTCCTGATCGCCAACCTCATCCGTCGCCGCCGTTGGGCGAAGCTCTACGACTAAGCGACGAACAAAAAAGGCCTCTCGGCCGCGCGAACCAACGAAGGGATGCGCACCGAGAGGCCTTTTGTTTAAAGTTTTGGTCAAGCTTTTTCAAAAGCTTGCGGGGACAAGGGGCGGAGCCCATGTCGTCCTCCGCAGAGGACGACATGCCCCAACGGCGTTTTCTTTTTCCACGCGCTATCCCCGAAACAGCTCCAAGATCTTAAAGCGTACCTTGTAGACAGGCTTTTCGGTCTCGGTAATGATCTTGTACTGCGAGGGCGTCAGCCCCACCGAAACGAAGGAATCCTCTGCCTGCTGGGAGGAAACGGTCGCCGCGCCAAGGCATAGGGGAGGAAAGAGACAGCACCACCAGTTTTGTCCCTCGGCCGCGCCGATGCAGACGCGGAGGGAAAGATAGGAGCCGCTCGGGAAGCAAACACTGTCGTAGGTTCGTCTGGGATAGCTTTCCTCACCCAATAGCACCGTCACGGGGTCGTCGCGATCGGCAGAGGCGATCACCTCCTCGGCCACCGAGCGGATGGCGTCACGGTTCGCGTCCAGCCGCTCCCTTGCCTCGTCGCGGCTTTGGCAGTCCGAAAGAAGCGGCGTGGTGTAGGCGAGGATCGCGTCACGCACTTGCAGTTTTAGGGCTTGATCCTCCTCGGAATCCGAATTGGCAAGCACGTGCAAGCGGATCACCGAGTCGTAGATCGCGGCCTCGCCGTGGATCGGGGTGAGCCCGATGAACATCAGGGCGACCGCCAAAAACAGGATGAAAATAAGTAGCTTTTGTTGCATAAAAAATCTCCCTTTCGTTTTTTTGGATGCCGTTAGCATCGACCGAAAGGGAGAATTCTATTCAGGAAAGAGCGGAAAAGTCGATCTTTTCCAAAATTTTTTGCATTGCATCCTCAATATCGACAGCCGAAAGCGTACAGCCTGCCGCCTTGGCGTGACCGCCGCCGCCGAACAGGGCGCAAAGCTCTGCCACGTTGTAGTCGCAACTGGATCGCATGGAGGCGCGGAAGACACCCTCGGGAGAGGGTTGACGGATCGAGATGGCCACCTGCACGTCGCGCAAGGAGCGAGCCACCTCCACCAAGGTCTCCAAATGCTCGTCCGAAAGCCCCAGAGCGGCCTTGAGCGCGTAGGGGAACAGGATCACCGCCACGCCGCCGTCTCCAAAGACGTGCAAATTGGAAATACCCGCCGAGATCGCTTTGAGCTGCTCCATGGATCTTCCTTCAAAGAGCTGATGGTTGATCGCGGCGCAATCAATACCACTGGCAACCAGCTCTGCGGCGCGCTCGTGCGTCTCGGGCGTGACGTTGGAATAGCGGAAGCCACCGGTGTCCGAGCTGATGGCGCTGTAAAGCAGAACGCAGAGAGTGTCGGTGATATGGAAAACGCCCTGCTCGGCAAAGAACTTCACCAGATCGAACAGGATCTCGCCCGTGGCGGCCGCCTCGGGAAGAACGAAGTGATCGGCAAACACCGTCCCGTTCTCGTGATGGTCGATCATGATGTCCACGCGGTCACCGTACAGCTCCCAAAGCTCCCCAAGCTGACCGGGGGAGGCCACGTCCACGGAGACGACGCGCTCCACGTTGAAATCTGCGGGGAGCGAGCCGGGCAGAACGCTCTCCTGCCACGGGGCAGAGAGGAACAACAGCCGTTCGGGAACCTCGTTGGCGCAGAGGCAGTAGGCGGGAGAGCCGAGAGCCAAAAGAAGCTGACGAAGCGCGAAGGCCGAGCCAACGGCATCGGCATCGGGCCCTCTGTGAAAGAGGATCAGCGTGGAGGCGGGCTGCTCCAAGAGGGAGCAAAGCTCGTCAAAGCGAAGGGCGCGGTAGTCGTTCATATCTCCTCCGGGGGAAGATCGTCGCCATCGGTCTCATCCTCCGGCTCGGAGATCTCCAAATTGTTCAGGATCGACGCGATGTGCGCGCCGTAGGTCAGGGAAGAATCCCGCAGAAAGGTCAATTCAGGGGTGATACGCAGATTCAGAGAATGCGCCAGCTCGCGACGAATGAAGCCCGACGCCGCTTTGAGCCCTTTTGCCAGCTCCTTGTCGTCCCCTTGCAGGGCGGAGTAGTAGATCTTGGCGTATTTGAGGTCAGGCGTGCAATCCACGGCGGTCACGCTCACGAAGGCATCCTGCACTCTGGGATCCTTCACATGACGCAGGATCACCATCATCTCCTTCTGCATTTCCTCGTTGATGCGATTTTGTCTGTACTTAGCCATACCGTTTCGGTTCCTTTCCGATAGAAAAAGACATAAAATTCGGAAGCAAAATGCAACCGCACCTTGCTTCCGCGTTTCGGACTGTGCCGGAATCAATCCATGCACTCGGGGTTGGCGATCACGTCCTCGGCGTCTGCCTCCAAGGCGGCGATCTCCTCACCCTCGGTGGCAGATTCCTCCAAGCCATCCAAGTCGTCCTCGGCCTCCAATTCCACGGCGGCCTTCTTTGCAAAGAATTTGCGATAGATCGTATAAGCGGCAAACGCAACAGCGGCCAAAACAAGGATCACCTTGATCGCGCTGACCCAACCGTTCCGCTTTTTCACAACATAGTCAGTTTCATATCCCATAGCTTCCACCTCCATCAAACGGATTCCTATGAATACAATCTTAGTATACCACATTTTCGGAAAAAAGCAAGACCCTTTCGGTATTTTTTCAAAAAAATTCAAAAATCTATTCCTTTTTCGAGCGACCTGTGGTAAAATAAAGGAAAGACGAGAAGGGAGGAGTGGAGATGACCTATCGGGAGCTTTGTGACCGCTTGAAGCGGGCAGGAATTGAATCGGCCGAATGGGATGCCGAACTTCTTATGGAGCGGTTTGTCGGCGTTTCCACCGCCGCTCTGTTGTCGGACATCGACCGCGACTACGACCTGCCTGCCTTAGAGGCGGCGGCTTCGCGGAGAGAGGCCAGAGAGCCGCTCCAGTATATTCTCGGGGAGTGGGCATTTTACAGGCAGACCTATCGCGTCAGCCCCGCCTGCCTGATCCCGAGACAGGACACCGAGATCTTGGTGGAGCAAGCCGTCAAGCTTCTTCCCGAGGGCGCGTTTTTCGCCGATCTCTGCACGGGAAGCGGATGTATCGCCATCTCCACCCTTGCCGAGCGACGCGACACCCGCGCCTTGGCGGTGGAGTTGAGCGAGGATGCCTTGGCGATCGCGAAGGAGAACGCCGTCCTGAACGGCGTGGAGGATCGCATTCAATGGGAAAGAGCCGACGTATTGCGTCTGACGGATGCCTTTTTTGCGTCCTATCCACCCCTCGACGCCATCCTCTCCAATCCCCCCTATATCCGAACTGCGGTGCTGGGGGACTTGCAGGACGAGGTGCGGCATGAGCCGACCATGGCGCTCGACGGCGGCGAGGACGGCTTGGTCTTTTACCGAGCCTTGTTGCGTCTGTCCAAGACCTGCTTGAAGCCGCAGGGGATATGCCTTTTTGAGATCGGCTTCGATCAGGGGGAGGATCTGAGACGCTTGGCCGCAGAGCATGGATTGGCCTGTCAGATCCTGCGGGATCTCGGAGGGCAGGATCGGGTGGCATGGATCACCCAAGGAACATAAACTGAGGATGCGCCGAGGCGCAGAGAATCGAAGGAAAGGGAGAACAGATGAGGATCGTGGTTTTGGCAGGCGGTCTTTCGCCGGAGAGAGAGGTGTCTCTGACGTCGGGGAGCTTGATCGCCAACGCATTGATGGAGCGAGGACACAGCGTCTTGCTGTTGGATGTTTATGAGGGAATGAAGGAACTGCCACAGGATCCGATCAGCCTGTTTCGGCAGAGCGGTCGCTATTCGCATACCGTTTCGGAAACGGTGCCGGATCTGGAAGCATTGAAGAAACGGGTCGGGAACGGAAATTCCCTGATCGGACGAAACGTCACCGAGCTGTGCCGCATGGCCGACAAGGTGTTCTTGGCGCTTCACGGAGCGATGGGAGAGAACGGACAGCTGCAAGCCTATCTCGATAGCTGTGGCATCCCCTATACGGGCTCCGGCTACGTGGGATGCTTGCTCTCCATGGATAAGGACTTGGCAAAGCGGCTTCTGCGTGACGCAGGCATCCCCACGCCCCCGTGGGTTCGGGTGCAGGGGGAGGATGCGATCGAGCGCGTTTTGCGAGAGGTGGGGCTTCCGTGCGTTGTCAAGCCCTGCAACGGAGGATCGAGCGTAGGGGTTTCCATGGCCGACACCGAGGAGGAGCTTCGACAAGCCCTGCGGGATGCTCTGTCATGGGAGACCGACGTTCTGGTGGAAAAGAGGATCTTTGGAAGGGAGCTGACCATGGGGATCTTGGACGGAGAGCCCCTGCCGTCGGTGGAGATCCTTCCCACGGAGGGCTTCTACGATTACCAAAACAAGTACAACGGAAGCACCAAGGAGATCTGCCCCGCGCGCCTGCCCGATGGGGTGGAGGCGCGTATGCAGGAGCTGACGAAGCGAGGCTTTGCGGCTCTGCGCTTGGGTTGCTACGCGCGATTCGATTATCTGTTGGATCAAAACGGGGAGCTGTGGTGCTTGGAGGCGAACTCGCTCCCGGGCATGACGCCCACGAGCCTGCTTCCCCAAGAGGCGGCGGCCATCGGCATCGGCTACGGCGAGCTTTGCGAGAGGATCCTCGGCTTGGAGCGATGATAGAGATAGGAAAGAGGCGTGTTGCAGGAGCAACACGCCTCTTTCAGGCCCTTTTGAATGACAAAAAAAGCAAAAGGTGTACCTTTACGGACTTATTCTGCTGGGAAGTCAGAAAGATTACATCCCCATACTACTTCAAAATACTCGTAGACAACAGTACCAATATTGTTTATGCGAGTAGGATAAGCATTCCATTGGTAATTCCAAAAATTAGGTTTAGTATCTGCTTCTGCGTAAATCTTTTCAATGGAAGTGCACCCTAAGAAAAGCATACCGCTTATTTCGATAACGGATTTAGGAATATATACATTTTTCAATCCCGTGATGTTCAAAAAAGCATCGGACATGATTCGAGTTACACGGTATCCGTTGACGTCACTCGGAATAACCAGATTCCCCGTAATCGTTTTATCGCAGGAGAGGATGGTCGCTGTTTTGTCTGAGAAGATTCTGTATGTCAGTCCATTATCGTCCGTGTATTCGCCTTCATATCCCCAACGAACGATTAAGGTGTTCCAACCGTTACGGTCTCCTGTGTATGCATTCCAACCAACATTCCATGTCTTGGGCGCCCATGCCTCGGGCTCCGGTACGCTTTCCGCGTAAATCACACAAGAATAAAAGTCACAACCGTAAAACGCGCCCCACCCGATGTATTCTATATTGCTGGGAATAAATATCTCGGTTAACTTATTACAGTTCTCGAATGCCTTTTCATGAATTGCTGTGACAGTGCATCCATTAACTAATGCCGAAAAATCCAGAAAATTGATTTCTTTGTTGTCACAATACAGAATTTCTGCTGTGCCATCCGATTTTATGGCGTATGTTATTCCGTTGGTATCGGTGTAGATATCCGTAGTATTCCATATTACATCCGATATTTCATCTTTTAAACCATTCCACTCCGGTTGCCACTCCTGTGGCTTGTCGGTATAAGGAGTACAAACAAAAGTAGTTCCTGTGCTGCTTTCATGGAATGCATATTCTCCTATTTCAGTTACACTTAATGGGATATATACGCATTTTAACGCGCTACAAGTACTGAATGCACTCGCACCAATTTTTGTTACACTATCAGGAATAATGACCTGTTTTAGTTTATCGCAATCTGAAAAGGCAGATGTGCCGATTTCTTTTAGAGTTGAGGGAAGGGATACCGTTTCAAAAGCCCATCCTTCAAACGCAGTATCTCTAACCTTCGTTACCCCTTCGGGTATTACAAGCTCAGATTGTAAGAGCCCTGTCTCGATGAAAATTTGTTTTGCTTCCTTTATTCCAAAGTAACTGCTATCCTGCCCTTCGATAAGCTTTAACTCACACCAGCTTTTCAAATCTGCAATGTATACGTCTGTAATCTTACAGCAAGCAAACGCACCGCCACTCATTTCTTTGAGAGTAGAAGGAATACGAAGCTCTTGGAGTGTCAATCCGTAGAATGCGAAATTTCCTATTTTTTCGATTCCTTCCGGAATAGAGAACGTTGTAATATTATTGCAGTCCTTGAATACGTTTTCATCGATCGTCTTTGTATTCTGGTGAATCGTAAAGCTTGATACACTCGTATCTTTCACCCTAAATAAAACGGCATAAGGATTATCCTTGTATCCGTAATAATAACCGTTCTCATATTCGCAACCGGTGAGCTTGTCACAACCGTTAAAAATACCGCATCCCAAGTCCGTCAAAGAATCGGGGAGAATATAAGGAGCGGTCAACGATGTGCAACCGGAAAATGCTCCTTTATCGATTTTTTCAATTCCTTCTGCTAAAGTGACTGTTTTCAGCGCAGTGCAATTAGAGAAAGCATAAGCACCGATAGACTTTACGG
>JAZSKO010000095.1:0-3757 GCA_045534875.1 Eubacteriales bacterium
CCTTGCAATGGAGGCGTCAAAGCCGCCGGGGGCAACCGAGAAGTAAGCGGCGTAAAACTCAAGGGGCTTATGCACCTTGAACCAGCCAAGACGTATGGCAGACATAACGTATGCCGCCGCGTGGGCCTTAGGGAACATATATTTGATCTTTTTACAAGATGCAATATACCAATCGGGAACGTTGTTTTTCTTCATTTCCTCTTCCCACTCGGGCTTAAGTCCCTTACCCTTACGAACGCTTTCCATTATGGTAAAGGAAAGGGATTTGTCAAGTCCGTAGCGTATCAGGGCGTTCATAATATTATCTCGGGTTCCGATTACCTCGGAAATGGTACATACCCCATCCTTGATAAGGTCCTGAGCGTTGCCCAGCCACACGTCGGTTCCGTGAGAAAGTCCCGAGATCTGCAACAGGTCTGCAAAGTTTCGCGGCTTTGCGTCGAGAAGCACCTGCTGGATAAAGGGCGTTCCCAATTCGGGCAGACCGTAGGTTCCGATGGTGCAGCCCTCAATATCGTCGGGGGTGATCCCCAAGGGGGCTGTGGATTCAAACAGCTCATACACCGAGCGGTCATTCATGGCCACGTCGTTGACCGAGGTGTTGGTAAAGGTTTCGAGCCACTTGTATTTGGTGGGAATATCGTGTCCCAGCTCGTCGAGCTTGAGGATGGTATCGTGGAGATAGGAGAACGCGAAGTGCGTGGTGATGATATCCGAATTCGGATCGTCGGCAGGATGCTGGATGGGGGTAAAATCGTATACGTCATGGCTCTGCGGCACAACGATGATGCCTCCCGGGTGCTGTCCCGTCAGCTTTTTCACGCCCGTACACCCCTCCACGAGGCGGTTCATCTCGGCTCTCGGCAGGCTGATCCCCTTTTGCTCCACGTACTTGGCAACATAGCCGTACGCGGTCTTATCAGCCAGCGTTCCCAGCGTTCCCGCGCGGAACACGTGTCCCTCGCCGAACAGCTCCTCGGTGTACTTATGCACGCGCCCCTGTACGTCTCCCGAAAAGTTCAGGTCGATATCAGGGGATTTGTCACCGTAGAAGCCAAGGAAGGTCTCGAACATGATGTCGTGTCCGTCGGCCTTGTACTTCGTTCCGCATTTGGGACAGGTCTTGTCCGGCAGGTCAAAGCCTGAGCCAACCTCGCCGTTCGTGAAGAACTCGCTGTGCTTACAATCCGGATTCGGGCAATAGTAGTGCGGCGGCAGAGGGTTGACCTCGGAAATTCCCGCCATGGTGGCGGCAAAGGACGAGCCCACCGAGCCGCGCGAGCCAACGAGATAGCCCTGCTCCTCGCTGTAATGCACCAGTCTTTGAGCAATGAGATACAGCACCGAAAAGCCGTTCTTTCGGATGGAGGTCAGCTCCCGATCCAAGCGCGCCGAAACCAGCTCGGGCAAGGGGTCTCCGTACATGCTTTTGGCGCGTCCCCAGCACATCTCCTCCAACTCGTCCTCCGCTCCCTCCATGTGAGGGGTGAACGAGCCCTTGGGAATGGGACGCACGTATTCGATCTGATCCGCGATCAGATTGGTATTCGTGACCACCACCTCATAGGCCTTTTCCTCGCCGAGATACGAAAACTCCTCAAGCATCTCCTCGGTGGTGCGATAGTAGAGCCCCACATCGCGGTCGAAATCCTTGAATTTCATGCCCGCCATGAGGATCTTTCGGAAAAGCTCATCCTCGGGATTGAGGAAATGCGCGTCACAGGTGGCACAAACCGGCTTGTTGTACTTCTCTCCCAGCTCCACCACGCGGCGGTTCAGGTTGCGAAGTCCCTCCTCATTTGCGATCGTTCCCTCCGCGATCAGAAAGCGGTTGTTGCAGATCGGCTGGATCTCCAAATAATCATAGAAATTGACGATCTCCTCGATCTCGGCCTCGGGACGGTTTTCGAGGATCGCGCGCATCAATTCTCCCGATTCGCAGGCCGAGCCAACGATCAGTCCCTCCCGATACTCCTCCAAAACCGTTTTGGGGATCAGGGGAACGCGCGGCATCTGACGGCGGAAATATTTGAGGTAGCTATCCGAGATCAGACGATAGAGATTCTTCAAGCCCACCTGATTCTTCACCAAGAGGATCTGGTGGTAGGACTTGAATTTCAAGGGATCGGATTTTTCCTTCATCTCGCGTTTGAGCGCGTCGAGGTCTCCGATCTCCATCTTCTGCATCCGATCGATCATCACGAAGAAGATCCGCGCCAGCACCTCGGCATCGTCGCAGGCTCTGTGATGGTTGAATTCGCCCAGCTCATAGTGCTTGGCGATCACGTCGAGCTTATGTCGATTCAATTCGGGATTGATGAATCGCGAAAGCGCAACCGTGTCGAGATAGGGATTCTCAAACGGAAGACCGCATTGCTCGGCAAAATATCGGATAAAACCAATGTCGAAGTTGGCATTGTGGGCGATCAGCAAGGGATAGGGCTGACCGTCCTGGACACGGTCGTTTCCAATGAAGGCAAAAAATGCCTGCAAGGCCTCCTTCACAGAAGGCGCGCCCGCTACCATTTCGTCGGTGATACCCGTGAGCTTGACGATCTCCTCGGGAATGGGACATTCAGGATCGACGAAGGTGTTGAAGCGATCGAGGATCTTGCCTCCCCCGATCTTGACCGCGCCGATCTCGGTGATCCGACAGCTTTGCACCGATTTACCCGTGGTCTCAATGTCAAAAAACACGCATTCTGCCGCGAAGTCGGGGTTGAAGACACCCGTGATCGCGCCTGCCGTATCGTTGACGAAATAGCTTTCGATGCCGTAGATCACCTTGAAGGGCTGATCCTCCTTGGCGTTCTTCTCCCACGCCAGCATGGCGTCAGGAAAGGCCTGCACGTTTCCGTGGTCGGTGATGGCAACAGCAGGATGCCCCCACTTCATGGCGGTCTTGACGGCAACGTCGGCAGGGATCAAGGCATCCATGGTGGACATAGTGGTGTGCAGATGCAGCTCCACGCGTTTCTTCTCCGCCCGATCACGGCGCGTGCGCTTGGAGATCCTTGCAATATCCGTAAAAAAGAAGGTGAAGTCCGGATCGGTCTTGCCCTTCCGCGACATCTGCTTGACGTAGCCCTTCATGGCGTACACGCCGCCGTTGCGAACGATCTCCGCCAGCTCCTTTGCCGCCCCGATCTCTAAGCCGAAACTACGGTGCTCGATCGACGCGTTTCCGTCGTAAATATCAAAGGTGACGTCGAGCTTATCCCCCGTTCGGTTTTCCTCGGCGGAATAGTTGAAGACCTCGCCAAGGATCACGATGTTCCGCTGGGCGTGCTTGATCGTGGCGATGGCGGTAGGGGTAATGTCGAACTCGCTACCGTACACCACCTCGGGCGCGGAAAGATCAAACACGGTGTTTCCGATGCGACAGGTCTTGTCCTCGCCCATCTGCGGCGTGGGATCGACTCCATCGTAGATGGACGCGGCTCTGGGGAGCATAGGCTGCTCCGCTTCGTCGGTCACGCTCTCGCGGCTATGCTCGCCCTCGTTTCGCATCCGCACGTAGTCCTGCTCCTGTCTGGCGGCCTCGCGCTCCATCTCATGGAGCTGCTCGTTGATGCTCTCGGTGTAGACCGAGGGATCGTATCCCTCCTCCTGACGGATCACGACGCGAACCGAGACCTGAAACTCCCGTCGCAGGATATCCTCCATCAGGCGCGGCGTGTTGGCGTCGCACACCAAGGCCACTCCGCTCTCCGAAAACGGGATCTCAATCTCCAAAACATCCCCTTTGAAGTCGGAG
>JAZSKO010000118.1:0-3013 GCA_045534875.1 Eubacteriales bacterium
TCCACGAAGGCACCGAAGTCGATCACGTTCCGCACCGTTCCCGTCAGCTCCATCTCGGGCTTGAGATCCTCCAAGCTGAGGATATCATCCCGCAGGATGGGAGGCGGCAGAGTGTCGCGGATATCGCGTCCCGGCTTTTCCAGCCCCGAAACGATATCCTGCAAGGTGGGGAGTCCGATGCCAAGCTGCTGGCAAACGCTTCCCTCTCCCGCCTTTCTGACCTTCTCTCCAAGCTCCTTGATCAATCCGTTTTTCACGTCATCGCGCGAGTAGCCGAACAGACCGAGCAGCTGCTCCGCCGCCTGATAGGATTCGGGATGCACGCCCGTGTTGTCGAAGATCTCCTTCCCACCAGGAACGCGCAAGAATCCCGCCGCCTGCTCATAGGCCTTCGCTCCGATGCGCGGCACCTTCAAAAGCTGTGCGCGCGAGGTAAATTCTCCGTTCTCCTCACGGTAGCGGACGATGTTCTTCGCCGATGCCGCGTTGATACCCGAAATATAGGAAAGCAACGACCAGGACGCGGTGTTGATATCCACGCCGACCGCGTTGACGCAATCCTCCACAACGCCACCCAAGGCCTCGTCAAGTCTTGCCTGCTTCATGTCGTGCTGATACTGTCCCACGCCGATGCCCTTCGGGTCGATCTTGATCAGCTCCGCCAAAGGATCCTGCAAGCGACGGGCGATCGAGACAGCGCTTCTCTGCATGACGTCAAAGTCCGGGAACTCCTCAGCCGCCAGCTTGGATGCCGAATAGATCGAGGCACCTGCCTCGCTGACCACGATATATTTTACGTCACAGTCGATCTCCTTGATGAGGTTCGCGACAAAGATCTCGCTCTCCTTGGAGGCCGTTCCGTTTCCGATGGCAATCACGTCCACATGGTGGCGCGCGATCATCTGCTTCATGATGCGAAGGCTCTTTTCGGTCTCCTCACGCGGCTTCACAGGATAGATCACACCCGTATCCACCACCTTGCCCGTCTTATCCACCACCGCCAGCTTACAGCCGTGGGCATAGCCGGGGTCAAAGCCCAGAACCGTCTTCCCCTTCAAGGGAGATTGCATGAGCAGATGGCTGAGGTTATCGGCAAAGACCTTGATCGCGCCCTCGCAGGCGTTATCGAAGATATCGCTTCGGATCTCTCTCTCGATGGAGGGAGCGATCAGACGCTCATAGCTGTCAGTCAGAGCCATCTCAACGTGACTCGACGCAGGGCTTCCGTTTCCAAGAATGATCTTTGCGCGGATGTTGCGAAGCACGACCTCTGCCTCCACGCTGATGCTGACCTTCAAGAAGCCCTCCTTCTCACCACGGTTCAAGGCAAGAACACGGTGCGGAAGCACCTTTTTGAGGGCCTCGGCGTATTCATAATACTGCGCGTAGACCGAGTCCTCGTCCTTGGCCTGCTTGGAGGCAAGCGTTCCGTGCTCAAAGGTCAGGGCGCGGATCTCCTTACGGAATTCGGCGTTATCCGAAATATCCTCCGCGAGAATATCCCGCGCGCCTTGCAGAGCCTCCTCCACGCTCGCAACACCTTTTTCTTCATCTATATATGTCTCTGCCTGTTCCTCGATAGAGGGCGAATAGGCGATCTCCTGCGCCAGCAAAAGCTCTGCCAAGGGCTCCAGCCCCTTTTCTCTCGCCACGGAGGCTCTCGTTTTTCTGTGGGGACGGAAGGGGCGGTAGATATCCTCCACCTCGGTGATGGTGACAGCGCGGTCAATAGCGGCCTGGATCTCAGGCGTCATCTTCTCCTGCGCGGTGATCAGATTGGAGACCTCCTCCTTGCGCTTTTCCAGATTACGCAGGAAGGTGAGGCGATCGTTCAGATCACGCAGGACCGTATCGTCCAAGCTCCCCGTTACCTCCTTGCGGTAACGCGCGATAAAGGGGATGGTGTTTCCCTCGTCGATCAGAGCAACCGTCTTTTCGACTTGGTCGACCTTTAAATTCAGTTCAGTAGCCAGCGTTTCAATGACGTTCATGGGCAAACCGAGTTCCTTTCTTGATAGAGTTACAGTACAATGTTACAGTATATTTTGCCGCAATTTCGCGGTACTTTTCGGTATATTTCAGCGTGCGGCCTCAAAAAGAGCTTCCTTTTCCTCTGCCGTCAGCTCTCTCCATTCTCCACGCGACAGTGTGCCGTCCAAGGCAAGCGGACCGAAGCGCAGGCGTTCCAGATAGACGATCTTATTCTGCACTGCCTCCATCATGCGCTTGATCTGATGGTACTTTCCCTCTGTGATCGAGATCACACCCTCGGTGGGGGTGGAAAGCTCGACGCGACAGGGCTTGGTGCGATAGTCCCCGATATCCACGCCTGCCTCCAAGGAAAGGCGATCCGCCTCGGAAAGCGGGAGCTTAACGCGGAAGGCGTACGCCTTTTCCACGTGTCGCTTCGGGGCGCGCAGGCGGTGCGAAAGAACGCCGTCGTTGGTCAGGAGCATGAGCCCCAAGGTGTGCTTATCCAAGCGGCCGCAGGGGGAAAGCCCGATCCTGCGAAGCTCGGGCGTGAGCAGCTCGGTCACAACGGGATCTCGACCGTCCTCGGTCGCGCTGACATAGCCGTCGGGCTTATTCAGGAGAATGTAGGTATATTTTTGGTAGACGACCGTTCGTCCGCAGAAGACGACGGTGTCCTGTTGCGGATCGACCTGCGTATCGGCCCGACGCGCGACCTCTCCGTTCACGGTCACGCTCCCTGCCCTGCAAGCCTTTGCCGTTTCGCTTCTGGAAGCCAAGCCGCATTCCGAGAGCAGTTTATCCAGCCGCATCCTTGTCTGTCTTCCTTTCGCGATCAGAGCTCGTTGCGACAAAGATCCTCATAGGTCTCGCGCTTGATGATGAGCTTGTCCTCTCCCCCCGAAAGCATGACCATAGCAGGTCTGGGGATGCGGTTGTAGGTCATGGACATGGCATAGTTATAGGCTCCCGTCGTCAAAACAGCGGCAACATCACCTCTGGTCACGCTATCGGGAACGGCGACGTCCTCTTGCAGGATATC
>JAZSKO010000210.1:0-8425 GCA_045534875.1 Eubacteriales bacterium
TGGCTCACAGAACGACATGGCTACGATCCGACTTTATGCCACGGCATGAGAGCATCGACGGGATCGTGATCCGAACCCGTGATATGGGCGATAAGAATCGCTACCTGTCGGTCCTGACGGCCGAGGCGGGAAGGATCACGCTTCTGTCAAACGGAAGCCACTCGATCCACAGCCGGCAAATGGCGGTCAGCCAGCTCTATTCCTACGCCAATTTTGAGTATTACCGAAAGGGAACAGCGCGCATCTTGAAGGGTGGGAGCGTGATACGGAATTTTTACGCGCTCAGCACCGATATCGACCGCATGAATCTGGCGGCGTATTTGTGCGAGATCACCGAGGAATTGACCGACGAGGGCGAGGAAGCAGGCGAGATGCTTCGTCTGTTGCTCAACTCCCTGTACGCCATCGGCGAGGAGCTAAGACCGCAGGAGCAGATCAAGGGAGCCTTTGAAATGCGCGCGGCGGCGCTCTCCGGCTATGCGCCGGATCTGAGCGGATGCGCCCTGTGCGGCAAGCGGGAATCCGATCCCTTCTACCTCGACGTGATGAACGGCGCGCTCCTTTGCAAGGATTGCCGAGGACGAGCGAACGCCTTACCAAGAGACGCCGTCTACGCCGAGGATCTGCGGCAGGCCGAGATCCTCTCACTTCTGACACCTGCCGTCTGTCATGCGGTGCGCTATTGTCTGGAAGCCCCCTTGGAGCGGCTGTTATCCTTTGATTTGAAGGACGAGGGTGATCTTTCGGACTTTGCAAGAGCCGCCGAAACCTATCTTCTCTCCCACATCGGTCACGGCTTTGGCTCGTTGCAGTTTTACCGACAATTGCGCGAGGCAACGCCCCGAACCGACAGCCCAAAAATCTGAACACGAGAAAAAGGAAACCAATATGAGCTTTTCTCATAAGACTCTGACCACACTTGAATTTGATAAGATCTGCGGCATGCTGGCGGAATGCGCTCCCACCGCGGGAGCGAAGGCCAGAGCGATCTCGCTCATGCCCTCGGATGATATCGTCACGGTGCGCCGTCATCTTGCCCGAACCACCGACGCCCGACGCTTATCCGACACCAAGGGAATGCCTCCCTTCGGAACGGTGATCGACGTGACCGACGCGGGCGAGCGAGCCGAAAAGGGCGCGATGCTCACCACAAGAGAGTTGCTCGACGTGGCGGCTCTGTTGCGCTCGGCAAGGCTTCTTACCGACTACAACCGCACCAACCGCACGTTTCCCACCGCCCTCGACGAGATCTTTGAGCGCCTGCTTCCCAACCGTAGCTTGGAGGAGAGTATTTCGCGCTCAATCCTTTCCGAGGATCTGATCGCGGACGAGGCAAGTCGGGAGCTGGCCGAGCTTCGCCGCAAGATCCGAGAGGCGAACAGCCGCATCAAGGAGACCTTACAGCACTATATCAGCGGATCGTATTCCAAGATCCTGCAAGAGAATCTGATCACCACGCGGAACGGACGCTATGTCGTTCCGGTCAAGATCGAGCATAAAAACGAGTTGAAGGGCTTGATCCACGATACCTCCTCCTCGGGCGCCACCATCTTCGTAGAGCCGCTTCCCGTTGTGGAGGCCAACAACGAGCTTCGTATGCTCCATTCCAAGGAGGAGCATGAGATCGAGCGCATCCTCTATGCTCTGTCGGAGCAGGTCAGCGCGGTTGCTGAGAGCCTGCGCCTCAACTACTATAACATCACCGAGCTTGCCTTTGCCTTCGCCTGCGGCGAGCTTTCCTCGCGCATGAACGCCTCCGAGCCGAATCTGACCGAGGACGGCGACATCGACCTCAAACGGGCAAGACACCCCCTGATCGACAAGAAAAAGGTCGTTCCCACCAACATCCGCCTCGGAAAGGATTGCGACACGCTCATCATCACGGGTCCCAATACGGGAGGAAAAACCGTAACGCTGAAAACACTGGGACTGTTCTCCCTCATGACGCAAGCGGGATTGCATATTCCTGCCGATCCCGAATCATCGGTGCGGATGTTTGAAAAGATACTGGTGGATATCGGAGACGAGCAGAGCATCGAGCAATCGCTCTCCACCTTCTCCTCGCGCATGGTCAATATCATTTCGATCGTCAATGAGGTCAATCACGCCTCCCTGTGCCTGTTCGATGAGCTTGGCGCGGGGACCGATCCCGTGGAGGGCGCGGCCTTGGCGATCGCCGTGATCGAGGAGGTGAGGGAGGCAGGGGCTTTGTGCGCCGCCACCACCCACTATACCGAGCTGAAAACCTTTGCCTTGGATACCCCCGGGGTGCTGAACGCCTCCTGCGAGTTTGATGTCAGCACGCTTCGCCCCACCTATCGCCTGATCGTGGGAACGCCCGGAAAATCCAACGCCTTCGCCATCTCCTCCAAGCTGGGGCTTCCGGATGCGGTTCTGCGCCGCGCCGAGGCGCACGTCAACACCGACCATCAACGCTTTGAGCAGGTCATCCAGCAATTGGAGGCATCCTGTTTGGAGGCCGACCGCAACCGCGAGGAAGCGCTTCGACTTCGTTTGGAATACGAAAAACGGGGTAGGGAATTGGAGGCCGAGCTTGCAAGGAAACGACGTGACGCCGAGCATCAGATCGAGCAGGAGAAGCGTCGGGCGCAACAAATGCTGGATAGCGCCAGAGCGTCCAGCGAGTTCGTCTTTGGACAATTGGAAAAGGCAAGAAAGGCCGAGGCGGCAGGACGGCTTTCACAGGAGCTGGACGAGACCCGTCGCGCCGTGAGAGCCGAGCTGAGACGCAACGACGATGTCATCAATCCCGTCGAGGAGAGAACCAACGCCGAGTATGTCCTGCCGCGCGAATTGCGGAAGGGCGATCGGGTGTATATCGTCAACATCGACAAGGAAGGCGTTGTGTTAGAGCTTCCCGACAAGAGCGGCGCGGTCTTGGTACAGGCAGGGATCCTGAAAACCAGAACCAAGCTGAAAAATCTCCGCCTGATCGAGGAGGAGACGCAGATCGTGTCGGGTGGAGCATCCACCCCCGCATCGGGCTACCATGTCCAGGTCAATCGGGATTTCCGCGACGAGATCGACCTGCGCGGACTTCTGGGCGACGAGGCTTGGCAGATGGTGGATAAATATTTGGACGACGCCGTTGTGGCAGGCTTTTCCAAGGTTCGCCTGATCCACGGAAAGGGAACGGGAGCTTTGAAGAATGCGCTCTGGAAGCGCTTGAAGAACGACCGACGCATTGCTACCTTCCGTATCGGACAGTACGGCGAGGGTGATGGCGGCGTGACGGTGGTCGAGCTGAAATAAATCGTAGAAAACCGAAAGGAGAGACGCCCATGAAGCACGTCCGAGGGCAACGCCTGCTGATTCTTGCAGGACTTGTGGCATTTGCCTTTCTTTGTTTTCTTCTTTTGAGGAGCCCGTTGAGGGATGGACTTTTTTCCTTACTTGAGGCTACCGCGTGGGAGGGAGCAACCCTGCCGCAAGCCTTTGGAGCGTTTCATATTATCAGCCTGCTTTTGTGTGTAGGGATCACACTGGCGGCCTGCGTGGCGGCGTGGAGGCTTCCTTCAAGCCGAAAAGGCGAGATCCTCGACCATGTGGTCTTTGCCTTTGGCGTCCTGTTTTTCCTTTTGGAGCTTTATAAGCAGCTTTTCTCCTATTTTGTCCTGCGAGGCGGACGGTTCAATCTGTCGATCCTACCGTTCCAATTCTGCTCGCTTCCGCTCTATCTTTGCCTGATCGCGCCCCTGCTTCCGTGGGAGCGGATCAAGCGGTGGATCTATTGCTTTCTCGCGATCTACGGAACGGTTGGCGGCTATCTTGTCATGGGATACCCAAGCTATGCCGCCACGCTGTCGCTCTGCATCCACAGCACGATCTGGCACACGGCCATGATCGCATTGGGCGGCTTCCTTCTGATCGGCGCGGAATGCGGACGGTCGTGGAAGGAGGACTACCTGCCGCCGAGTGGGTTCTTTTTGGGGTGTATGTCGGTGGCGATGCTGCTCAACGAGCTTCTGCATCCCGTGGCCGAGGCAAGAGGGGACACGCTCAACCTGTTCTATATCAGCCCCTATTTTCAATCCAACTATTTTCTGATCTCCGACGTCCAGCGCGCCCTCGGTTGGCTTCCATCGGTCATCACCTATGCGCTTCTGTTTCTCGGAGTGGGGGCATTTCCGCTCTGGCTTTTGGGACGATTTCTCATAAAAAGACGGGAAAAGACGACGCAAAAATAGGAAAAAATGAAAAAACCAAGAATTTTTGAAAAAACCTATTGCAATTTTGATTGGAATATGGTACAATATATAGGTATATGAAAATCGTAGCATCCGACGCCGGAATCATCCTGCATCCGGAGGCGGAACGTGAACTTATCGGAGGTTACTATGAATCAATTGGTCGCAACTCTCGCATCGGCATCCACGGTTTGGATCTGGGTGCTCGGCATCGTAATCGGTGTTTTGGCTATCGGCATTTCCATCGTTGTTGCTCTGCAATCCACCAAGGAGGGTGGCGGACTTTCCGGCACCATCACCGGAAGCGCAGGGGAGAGCTTCTTTGGAAAGAGCAAGACCCTGACGAAGGATCGTCTGCTTTCTCGCATCACGCTGATCGCATCCATCGTATTCGCTATTTTGGCTCTGACGTTGACCATTCTCGTAATGGCAACCCTTTGATCCAAGCAAGAAAGAGCAACGGCCTGCGCCACCGCGCAGGCCGTTGCTCTTTCTTGCGTTTCAAATACAAAAAAGCCCCGCGTGAGGCGGGGCGAGTAATTACGGCTTTTTTGAAACCGATTTTAAACGATCAACGAGTGTTTCATAACGCGCGTCAGAACGAAAAGCAGCCGTTTCATTATCAGTTGTTAACCAATTAAGCATAGATTGTGAGCGGTTGCCTTCGGTTTCCATGATCCAGCCACCACTTGAGTATCCGCGAAGAATGGGCGAGGTATGAGCGGCATCGAAATCGTAAGTGTCCATATGGATTGCAAAATCGGCACCTTTTTCTAACCAGTTCCAAGCTTCTTCATAGTTTTCCTTTCTCAGATATGCGGTACATAGAAAACTGCAAGCAGCTTCACCAAGCTGAGCTTTGATTTGATAATCCCCGTCAGGGAAAAGCAATTCAAGAAAACCGACTTCTGTTTTCCACAAATGAATTCTGTCTTCAATTGGATAAATAAACTCTCCATTATCGTGTTTTTGACCGACTGCAAGTTCGATCATTTCAACTGTGTGGTAAATTAGAAAAGATAAATAGCCTTGAAATTCTTTAAAGTCGGCATCACCCTTCCAACGGTACATCATAAAGTTCTCATACGAAAAATGGATGCGTGGCATTTCCATAGCCAGTTTCAGCATTTCATCTTTTTTTCCTGCATATTCATAAGCGCTTCCAAGGGTGTCGATTGCCTCATAGCGAATTACACTGTCGGTGCATTCCGCAAGGATTCGCTTGCAAAGATCAAAGATCTCGTCATATTCCTTTACGCCCTTTCGAGAATATTCACATACCAGTGAATCAGCAAGGCGTTGCATTATTTTATAATCCCGTGGAAATTTTTTGTTTGCTTCGCGGAGAAGCGCGGTGCGTTCTGAACCCTTTCCTTGATAGCCAAGCTCGGCAGCTTCGGTTAAATATTTTTTGATTTCCTCGTTCTTCTTTTCAATATCAATTCCGAGAAGAATATCCGATGAAACATCAAATATATGACAGAGTGCCGGAATCAGCGAGATGTCGGGGGCGGTGCGGTCGCACTCCCATTGTGAAATTGCGCGTGAGGTGATTCCAAGATACTCAGCAAGCTGTTCTTGCGTAATATTCTTCTCGCGACGCAGATGTTTTATGGTTGAACCAATCGACATAGTTTTGTCCTCCCAAAAATATTGAAAAGCGCTTTTGTGATTTTATTATATCAAATTTTAGAAATGATTCCACGAAGTATTTGTTGATGCAAGGTATAGTCTTGCTTTGATTTTCAAAGACATTATATCATAAAGAATCAAATATATCAAGTTTTTTCTGTTTTTTCGACGCTTGCATTGAAGTCCCGCCCCTATGGTGGGGGGCATTATACAATACAAAAAGGATCGGGATATTTCCCGATCCTTTTTGTATGTATGTAGAGAACCGATCAGCCCTCTGTGATCTCCTCCACCTCGATGGAAGCGGTCACGATAAAGTTCTTCACCGATTCAATGATCTTCTCGCATTGCGGCTTGTTGTCGTAGGACTCGCCGATGAAGCTGGGAGCAGAACCGATGTTTTTGAGCACGTAGCGGAAGTTACCGAACTTATCGCGGTCAACGAAGAAGTTTCCAACGTAAGCGGCGCGCTTGAAGGAATCAATACCCTTGCGGCAAGCGTTCTCGCTGGCGTAGTAGCGGCTGGAATAGAGGATCTGACCGTTGCTTGCCAACAGGTAGAAGCAGTATTCCTTCTTCTCGTGGCAGATCTCAAACTTGCCCTTCTTCACAGCGGCGGCCTCGGCGCGAGCGATTGCGTTCCAATCCACATCGTCGGCGGTCTTCTTGGTCACCTTTGCGATCTCATAAGCGGCGATCGCCTCACGGTCGGGCTTGAAGCGCAGGATGCGCGCGTTGTTGGCAAAATTGCGAACCGACTCGGCGCACTTCTGGCATTGCTCTCTGGTGGTGTAGTTCTCGCCGTAGTACTTGTTGGCGAGGATGAAGCGGTAGCGCTTGTATTTGTCCATCTTAATGTCGAAATCGCCGCCCTCGACGGTCTTCTTGAAGGTCTTGATTCCGTTGAGCGCGCCCAGCAGGGTGGTGAAGCTGGGGCTGTCAAAGAGGATCTGTCCGTTGTTGGCGTAGAGGCTGAAATGGTAGCCGTCCACCTCCAAGGAGAACTCATACTTACCGATCGCCTTCGCGCCGTTGCGCTCGATCTCGGCTTCTGCCTCGGCAATGGCCTGATCGAATGCGAGCTTGACGTCCTCGTCGCTAACGGTAAAGAAGGGACGGGAGGTCACGCTCTTGGGAGCCGATGTACGCACAGGCTCGCTTGCCACGCGAACGGCGGCAGGAGTCTTGGTGGCGGGAGCGGCAGGCTTCTTGGTAGCGGGCGCCGCAGGCTTTTTGGTGGTGGGAGCAGCCTTAGCGGCGGGCTTGGAAGCCGTTGCGGCAGGCTTCGTGGCAGGGGATGCGGGCGCCTTCTTCGTGGCAGGAGCCTTCTTAGCGGGAGCGGCGGGCTCGGGCTGGGGCTTCAAGCCGGCAGGTGCCTTTGCGGGGGTGGGGACGACGGGCTTCTTTGCGGGAGCCTGCTTCGTCTCGGGAGCGGCTTTCGTCTCCTCGGCAGGGGTGTCTTTTCCTTTTTTCTTTCCAAATGCGTTCCAGATTGCCATGATAGCCTCCGATCATAAAAAATAAAGATATCTACCTGTATTTTAACATACTTTTTTGGAATTGTCAACCGATTTTTAAAATCTTTCCTTAGTAAAAGGAGAGAAAAAACGACAGGATCGTCCCCGAAAAAGGAAAGAAGGATGAAGAAACAGACGGTCAGGGCAGATAATTGTCGTAAAGTGTCTTGGCGTCCTTCATCACGGAGGCCGCCACGGTGGTATCTGCCGTGATGACAACATAGCGCTTGCCCGACGCCCCTGACGCAAACGAGGCGAGGGAATAGACCCATTGATTCTTGGAAGGCTCGAGCGATCCGGTCTTGCCGCCTAAGAAGGTCGCCTTGGAGAGAGAAAACTTGCCGTACTTGCTTTCATAGGCCTTGATGCGGCTCGATCGGTCGGCGTGCGCGTTGAACAGCGTGCTGTAAAAGCTGATGTTGTAGTGAACGAAGCGACCAACAGAATTGTAGCCGTAGGCCTCAAAGCTCTTGGAGGGCGTGCCGAGGATCTCGGCGATCAGGGGACATTCCAAGGCGCGCAGGAGAATGGCGGCCATTTCGGCGGGGGTGGTGTAGTTTTGAGGACTTTCATAGCCGATGATATTGTCAAAATGCGTGTTCGTCAGACCCATGGAGGCGGCCTCCTCGTTCATCCATGCAACGAACTGTGCCTCGCTCTCGGCAGGGGATCTTCCAACCAAGTAGCAGGCCACCATCACCGAGCAATCGGCGGCCGATTCCACGCCGATCCCGTAGAGCTGAGCCAGAACCGATGCGCCGTCGCCAACGTCGGGCCAAAAGCAATCGGCCTGAAAGTAGCCGCCTGCGTTCGGTCGCACATAGTCGTTGATCTCGGCGGTCAGGGTGCAATCCTGCTCCAAGTCCGAAACCGTCAACCGCTGACAAGCCACGAGAAGCGTCATGATCTTGGTCATGGATGCCGGCTCGATGCGTTCATTCGCACCCTTCGAGGCAAGGATCGCGCCACTCTCACCGTCCACCAGAACGGCAAAGGACGAATCAATTTCATCCGAAAGCGTCACCGTTTCGGCGGTGAGGGATGGGAGGAAGTCGGAGGCCAAGCGGT
>JAZSKO010000078.1:0-13114 GCA_045534875.1 Eubacteriales bacterium
CCCACCGATCCCCAACAGAAGCGCGCCAAGAGCGTAGAGCCCGCCCAGCGCCGCCGCCAAGAGCAGCCGCCACCGTCGGATCCTTCGGCGCAACAGCGCCGCCGTGAGCATCAGACAGAGCAGATCCATCCCCGCGTTCACCAGCACATATAGGTCGGCGTAGACCTCGGTCACCATGCCGTCACCTCCTTTTTCTTCATTATACACCGGTCGCCTCGCTGATTTTGTCGGAACGGGACGCCGAAAAAAATTTTTTCGTTTGTTCTTTACTTTTCGGGCGAAATGTGCTATCATGTATAATGGAATTGTATGATCTTTTCGCTCGGAGGTACTTGTATGTCGCATCTTTCGGATTTTCGTCAAGCTCTTTTGAAGACAGCGCCCGCCGCGCTCGTCTCGGACTCCCTCAACCAGCGCTACCTCACAGGCTTCCCCGTGGAGGACGCCTTGGTGCTGGTGACCGACACCGAGGCCTATCTCTTGACCGATTTCCGCTATCTGGAAGCCGCCAAGCAGCAGTGCGATCCCGCCTTCACCATCCTCACGCCCGAGCAGGGGCATCTTGCCTCTGTGCGCGGGATCTTGGAGGAGGGGCGTATCCGATCGCTTCTGATCGAGGAGGAAGCCGTCTCTTTTGGCGCGTATCAGACGTGGCAGGAGCGCCTCCCCAACATCGAATTGCTCGCGGGAGCCTCGCGCCTGCTCCTTTCCCAACGGGAGAGAAAGGACGAGGACGAGCTTGCCGCCATGACGCGCGCGCAGGCCATCACCGATGCCGCCTTCTCGCATATCCTCGGCATCCTCACCCCCAAAATGACCGAGCGCGAGGTGGCCTTGGAGCTGGAATTCTTTATGCGACGGCAGGGCGCGGAGGCAACCGCCTTCGACACCATCGCCGTTTCGGGTCGGAATTCCTCGCGTCCCCACGGCATCCCCTGCGACCGCCCCCTCGAAAAGGGATTTCTCACGATGGATTTCGGCGCGAGGGTGGACGGCTACTGCTCGGATATGACCCGAACCGTGGTGATCGGCTTGGCCGATGCCGAGACCAAGCGTCTCTACAACACCGTCCTGCGCGCCCAGCTCGCCGCCTTGGATGCCGCCGCCGAGGGAGCCTCCTGCCGCGGCTTGGATCAAGTGGCAAGACAGATCATTGACGCCGATGCGACCTATCGCGGCGCGTTCGGTCACTCCTTGGGTCACGGCGTGGGTCTTTTGGTCCACGAAAATCCCCGTCTGTCGGCCAAGGCCGCGCCTGACGCCGTTTTGCAGAGAGGAAACGTGGTGACCTTTGAGCCCGGTATCTATTTAGAGGGTCTGTACGGCTGTCGCATCGAGGACATGGTAGCCATCCGTCCCGACGGCAGTGTGTATAACTTCACCCAAAGCACGAAAGAATTGATCGAGATCTGACGATCGAAAGGAGCAACTACCATGAATACACCCGTTACCCAAGCCGCCGAGACGGTTCACGCCGTTCTTCCCAATCTGGTGGATTGGCTGGTCAGACGTCCCACCGTCGCCCAAAGCACCGCTCTCATCGTTTTGACCTACGCGCTGGGGATCCTGCTCTGCATGGTCATCCCTTATCTTCTCGGAAGCATCAACCCCGCCATTCTCATCTCGCGCCTCGTCTATCATGAGGACATCCGCCAGTTCGGTAGCGGAAACGCGGGAAGCACCAATATGCTCCGCACCTACGGAAAAAAGGCGGCTCTCGCCACCTTCCTGCTCGATCTCGCCAAGGCCGCCGTCGCCTGCTTTGTGGGTCTGTTCGTCTGGGAGATGAACGGACTTGGCATCGCCGGATTCTTCGTGGTGCTGGGACATATGTTCCCCATCTTTGAAAAATTCAAGGGCGGCAAGGGCGTGGCCTGCCTGACGGTCGTGGTGCTGGTGACCTCGATCTTCACGAACATCTGGGTGCGTCCCTTCATCCCCTTCGCCTTCTTTATCCTGCTCGGCGTGTTTTTGTTGGTGGTGATCAGCACGCGCTACGTCTCGATGGCGTCTGTCTCCGCCGCCTTCCTCTACCCCATCCTTCTCAAAAGCACGTCGGGGGAGAACGCCGGCATCTGCGTGGCGATGGCCGCCTTCTGCTCGATCCTTGTGATCTATAAGCACAAGGAGAACCTCAAACGCGTCTTCAACCGTACCGAGTCGCAGATCAGCTTCTCCAAGACCTCGAAGAAAAAGGTGGATGCGACCGACGATGCCTCCGAGGGGGAGGACAAGTCATGACCGCCGAGCAGACCCTTCTCTCGCTTCTCTTGGAGGCGACCGAGAGGAAGGCTCTGAAAAAGGCCGTCCTCTCCAAGCCCACGGACAAGCAACAGATCAAGACCGTTCTCACGCCGCGACTGCTGGGAGGGAGACAGGTCTTGCAGGCCGAGTGCTTCCTTGCCGACAACAAGGCCAAGCATGAAAACATTCCTCCCTCCGACACCGACGCCCTCGCCGCTCTCCTTGCCGCCCACGGGCAGGTCAACCTGCTCACCACGGTTGGCGATTGCGAGCTTCGACGCGCCAAGAGCGGAAGGGTCACGCTTCTGGGGGGCGAGCCCTTGCGTCGCGCGCTGGCCGCTCCCATTGCCGAGGTGGTCGAGCCATCGTCCAATGACCGTCAAAAGGCGCGTATCCTGCAAGGGAACGAGCCCTTTCTGCGGCATCTCGGCATCAGTGACGCCAGCGGTCGCATTCACGATAAAAAGCAGGCGAAATTCCGTCAGATCAATCGCTTTCTCGAATTGATCCGCGACTGTCTTTCCCATCTTCCCGCCGAGGGACGGCTTCGCATCTGCGACCTTTGCTGTGGAAAAAGCTACCTCTCCTTCGCCGCGTATCATTATTTTTCGGTGATCCTTGGCAGGGAGGTGACCATGACGGGCGTGGATTTGAAGCCCGACGTAGTGGAGCATTGCTCGCGCGTGGCGCGGGAGCTTGGCTTTGACGGCTTGGAGTTCCTCTGCGGCGATGTTTCACGCTATGACGTGACGGAAAAGGTGCATCTGGTCATCTCGCTTCACGCCTGTGACGTTGCCACCGATCTGGTCCTGGAACGGGCGGTGCGTTGGGGGGCGGACGTCATTCTCTCCACGCCCTGCTGTCATCATGAGCTCAACCACGCGCTCGATTGCGAGCCGCTCTCCTTCATCGCCCAGCACTCCATGCTTCGTCAGAAGCTCTGCGATGCCGCCACCGACGCGCTTCGCCTGAAATATCTGGAAGCGCGCGGCTACGCCGTTTCCGCCTTGGAGCTGATCGACCCCGAGGAGACCCCCAAAAACATCATGCTCCGCGGTCTCCGTCGTCCGCATTTCTCTCCCGATTCCCCCGCCGCGCAAGCGGCTATGGCCGAATATGAGGCCGCCCGCGCATTTTTAACAGGAGGTGCTTGCCATGTCCAAGAATTTCTTTGCCCGTCTGTTCAAAAGTAAAAAGAACCCCGACAGCCCCGCCTATCGCCGTGAGATGGCCGAGCGCGTGGTGGGACATCGCATCCGCTACGTCACCGAAAAGATCAACGACGTGGACGAGGTGATCGGACGCGACGGCAACAGCGACATTCGCAACGGCGAGCTGATCGTGTTTGCCTCGTCCAACGTGGTGTTCCGTTGTCTTGTGGATCAACTTCAAGCGTGGGAGCTTCTCTCCCACGACGGCATGGTGCTGACGGGTCCCGACATCGAGCACGGCGGCGTGGTTCGCACCATCATCGTCTACTACGTTTACTATCGCTAAATCGACGCAGGGGGCTTTTTGCCCCTTGCTTTGCTCTTGAAAGGAGGATTCGGATGCAACCGATCCACACCCCGCAACGAAGGGAGGCGCGCGCGTGATCCCCGTCGACCTTCTCTCCCCCGAGGCTCGCTCGGCTCGGTTCTCCCGTATCTGCGACGCCGCCATGCGCGAGCGCCGCGAGCAGGGGACGGACGGCATCGGCACGCTTTCGGAAAAATGGCTTCACCAGATCGTCAAGCGGTACCTGACCGAGGATGTCTCCTGTCATGAGATCCGCGTGGACGCCTCCCGTCGCTTCGTTTCCGACGTGCGCGTGGGCGATCACGCCTTTGAGGTGCAGACCGGCTCCTTCGCCCCCATGGCGAAGAAGATCGCCTACTACCTCGACCACACCGACCTGACCGTGACCGTGGTACATCCCATTCCCGTCTCGCGTCAGCTTTGCTGGATCGACCCCGTCACGCATGAGATCTCTCCCCCTCGGCGAGTCCCGAAGCGCGGAAAAGCCTCCGACGTACTGGCGGCGCTCTATCCTCTCCTGCCCTATCTCACCCATCCTCGCTTGCAGATTCGTGTTCTTCTGTTGGAGGTTCAGGACTTTAAGCTCCTTTCGTCCTCCTCTCCCAAGCGACGCGGCGAGCGCTTTGAGCGCATCCCCACCGCGCTTTTGGAGGATCGCTCCTTCCTCTCTCCCTCGGATTTTCTTCCCCTCCTGCCTCCCAACCTGCCCTCCCCCTTTACCGTGAAGCAGTTTTCCTCCGCCTCCCGTATCCGCGGACGCGACGCCTACTCCGCCGTTCGCGTCCTCGCCGCCCTTGGCCTCCTCTCTCCCGCTCCCCCGATTGGGAGAAGCATGGCTTGGAGGAGGAGGTAAGACCTTGGAGGGGAGACCCCTTCTTAGGGAAGAAGGGTCTCCCCTCCAAACCTCCCCTCTACCAAGAACCTCAAAAAAGGGAACCCATCGTCTTTCGATGGGTTCCCTTTTTTGAGTGGTTGGTCGGGTAGGTGTGAATTTCTCAGCAAACACGAAGCGATCTCCCCAAGGTCTTCCCCTCCAAAGCCTTGACAATCGACGGGAAATATGGTATACTTTTTTCAGTTTTACAGTACGCTTACTAAGGAAGGGAAAAATCATGAATGAGAAGATTTGCTTTGGCGCGGCGGAGATTCTTCTGCCGAATTTTGACGAGATAGACGGAACGAAATGGAGCGTGGTGGCCTGCGATCAGTACACCAGCGAGCCGGACTACTGGAAGGCGGCGGAGGCGACGGTGGGGGATGCCCCCTCCACGCTTCGTCTGATGCTTCCCGAGTTGTATCTTGGGGAGAGCGAGAGCCGCATTCCCGCCATCCATAGGGCGATGGAGGAGGCCATCGCGCGCCATCTGGTGGCGCATCCCAACGCGATGCTCTGCCTGATCCGCACCCAATCCGACGGCAGTACGCGGTGCGGCATCGTGGGAGCGGTGGATCTGGAGGACTACGACTATCACCGTGGCTCGCAATCGCTGATCCGAGCCACCGAGGGAACGGTCTTGGAGCGTATTCCGCCGCGTGTGGCGGTTCGTCGGGGAGCGCCGTTGGAGCTTCCGCACGTCATGCTTCTCATCGACGACCCTGCGCGTACCGTCATTGAGCCTGCGGTCGAGATCTGTCGGCAGGGCGCGCCCGCTTACGATTTTGATCTGATGCTGGGAGGCGGTCACGTCACGGGATATTGGATGGACGGCTCTTTGCAAGAAAAGACGACCGACGCCTTGCAGGGGCTGATTACCAAGGAGGCCATGGCCGCGCGCTACGGCGACGGCTCGCTTTCGCCGCTTCTGTTTGCGGTTGGCGACGGAAACCACTCGCTGGCATCCGCCAAGGCCGCCTATGAGGAGATCAAGGCCGCGATCGGCGAGGAGGCCGCGCGTCGGCATCCCGCGCGCTATGCGCTTGCCGAGGTGGTCAACCTTCACGACAACGGCTTGCAGTTTGAGCCGATCTACCGCGTGGTGTTCGGAGCAGACCCCGAGGCGCTCTTGCAGGAGTGGAAGCAGGAGGCAGAGAGCTTGCAGGGAGAGGCAGAGCCGCAGGAGGTCCTCTGTGTGATCGGAGAGAGCGAGACGCGCGTGCAGATCGCGCATCCCGAGCAGCAGCTTGCAGTAGGAACATTGCAACGCTTCCTCGACGCCTACCTCTCCCGCCACCCCGAGGCCTCGGTGGACTACATTCACGGAGAGGATTCGCTTCGTCGGCTTGCCGCCGAGGAGGGGGCGATCGGCTTCCTCTTTGAGGGAATGCGAAAGGATGAATTGTTCCGCACCGTCCTCTATGATGGCGCGCTTCCGCGCAAGACCTTTTCCATGGGTCACGCGCCGGATAAGCGGTACTATCTCGAATGCCGCAAAATAAAGTAAGAAAACCGCGATACGATCGAATAAAACGGAGCACAATAGGAGGGACGATATGATCAAGGCAGTCTTGTTTGACATGGACGGCACGCTCTTTGACACCGAGAGCATGATCCGAGCAGGCTGGGCGCATCTGGTGGACGAGGGGCTTGCTCCGCGTGAGATCATCTCCCTCTATCCCGCCACTTGCGGCATCCGCCGAGTCGAGGTGGATCGCATGATGCGCGAATGGTTTGGTGAGGACTTCCCCTTGGAGGATCGCCGCCGTCGCATCTCGGAGTGGATTCGGGAGCAGTACGACCTGTACGGCGTCCCCCTGAAAAAGGGAATGCCGCAGATCCTTGGGGACTTGAAGGACATGGGGCTTTCCTTGGCGCTCGTCACCTCCACAAGTGAGGGGAGCGTTGCCGACTACATGAAGCGAACCGGGATCGGAGACTATTTCGGCACGATCGTCACGGGAGGACGGGTGCAAAACGGAAAGCCCGCGCCCGATTGCTATTTGTTGGCGGCCAAGGAGCTTGGGGTCGCGCCCGACGCCTGCGTGGTGGTCGAGGATGCGCCGTCGGGGCTTCTGGCAGGACATCGGGCAGGGATGAAAACCGTTATGATCCCCGACCTGATCCGGCCCAACGAGCAAACAAAGGAAAGCACCACGGTGGTTTGTCGGGATCTTTTTGAGATGGTGGAGTGGGTTCGCGCGAGCCTGCAAACGAGAGAAAAGGAGAAGGACGCATGATCGCAAAGGCATTGGTTGAGGAGGTTCTCGGCGTGGCACTCTCCACGGGAGCCGACTTTGCAGAGATATACGGAGAGAATACCAGACACAATTCGGTGCATCTGGCGGACGGAAAGATCGACCGCGTGGGTGACACCCTTCTGTCGGGCGTGGGCATCCGCGCCTTCCTTGGCACGCGTACCGTTTTTGCCACCACCACCGACCTGACAAGACAGGGTCTTCTTCGGTGCGCCGCCTCGGTGGCGGCGGCGATGGGAGAGGGCGGAGAGGCGGTCTCGGTGCATCTGACCGAGCGCATCTTCCCGAATATCCATCCCGTGGTCGTTGTGCCGTCGGGCGTGGACGCGAGGGAGCGAGCCGATCTGTTGCGAGAGGGCTGCTTTGCGGCCAAGGCATACGACGAAAGCATCTCGCAGGTCACGGGAACACTTCTGTCGGTGGATCATTCCATTTTCATCGCCAACACCGAGGGGCTTTATACCTCCGACCGTCACATCCGCACCCGTATGGCCATCCAAGCGGTGGCATCCGAGGGCGGTGTGAACCAATCCGGCTCAGACGGGCCGGGAGCGGGCAGGGGTCTGGAATTCTTCCAGCTTCGCTCTCCTGCCGAGATCGGCAGAGAGGCGGCGAGACAGGCCACCGTCAATCTCCGAGCCGACTACTGTCCGGCAGGCGTGATGACGGTCGCCATTGAAAACGGCTTTGGAGGCGTGATCTTCCACGAGGCCTGCGGCCATTCCTTGGAGGCCACCTCGGTGGCCATCGGCGTATCGCAGTTAGCCAGAAAGCTGGGGCAGAGGATCGCCAATCCCAAGGTCACGGCCATCGACGACGGCACGATCCCGAACGCGTGGGGCTCGACGAATATCGACGACGAGGGAACGCCCACAAGACGCAATCTGCTCATTGAGAACGGCGTTCTGAAAAGCTATCTGATCGACCGTCTCGGCTCGCGCCGTATGGGAATGCCCATGACGGGAAGCGCGCGCCGTCAGGGGTATCTGTTTGAGGCGACCTCGCGCATGACCAACACCTTCATCGACAACGGACCCGATAAAAACGAGGATATCATCGCGTCGATCGAGAACGGTCTGTACTGTCGCAAGATGGGAGGCGGCTCGGTCAATCCCCTCACGGGTGACTTCAACTTTGCCGTCACCGAAGGGTATCTGGTGCGAAACGGAAGGATCTGCGAGCCTGTGCGCGGCGCGTCGCTGATCGGAACGGGGTCGGAGATCTTGCAGAACATCGACATGGTGGGGCAAAATCTGGCAACGGGACAGGGTATGTGCGGCTCGGCGAGCGGAAGCATCCCCACCGACGTGGGACAGCCCCTGATCCGCGTGTCCACCATTACCGTAGGAGGCAGATGAGATGAGATTTGAGGATATGAAAAAGGCTCTGGTGGAGGCCGCACAGCAGGCGGGGCTGGAGCAGTATGAGATCTACTTTGAGCAAGAGGAAAGCATCGGGGTGGAGACCTTGAAGCAAGAGATCAGCTCTTTTTCGTCGGGTGTGGGAGGCGGCGTTTGCTTCCGTTGCATCGTGGACGGGAAGATGGGATACGCGTCGGGCGAATCCATGACCGAGGCAGATCTGAAAGAGCTGGTGACGAGAGCCATCTCCAACGCCAGATGCATTGACAGCGAGGACGAGGCGGTCATCTTTTCGGGGTCGGAGGCATATCGCAAGACCGAGCAGGGAGAGGTGACGCTGGCAGATCCTGCCGAGCTTACGCGCACGGCTCTCGAATTGCAAGCCATGGCGTATGCCGAGAGCGACAAGGTGGGAGACGGCACGCAGACCTATCTGATGAGTGGGGTCAGCGAGGTCAGGCTCTACAATTCCTACGGCTTGGAGCTTTCCAACCGAGTGGGAAGAACGGCGGCGTATCTGTCGGCCGTGGTCAGAGAAGGAGACGAGGCGCAGGAGGACGACGCATCAGGGCTGGGAAGCACGACCGAGGCACTCCGAGAGCTTCCCCAAAAGGCGGTAAAGGGCGCGCTTTCCAAGCTGGGAGCGGTCACGATCCCGTCGGGCAAGTACGCGGTGGTGTTCCGAGGGGAGCAGTTCCGCAATTTCCTGTCGGTCTTTTCGGATGCCTTTTCGGCCAAGCAGGCACAGCTCGGGCTGTCGCTGTTGGCAGGGAAGGAGGGGGAGACGGTAGCGGCGGAGTGCATCACGATCACCGACGATCCCATGCGAGAGGGACACGGTATGCAAGCGCCGTTTGACGGAGAGGGCGTTGCCACCTACAAAAAGCACGTGGTGGAGGGAGGCGTTTTGAGGACGCTGTTATACGATCTTTCCACGGCGGCGAGAGCGGGGACTTCGTCCACGGGAAACGGACAAAAGAGAGGATACGCCTCGGCGGTGAGCATTGCGCCGTACAGCTTTTCGATCGAGGCGGGAGACACCCCGGAGGAGGAGCTGTTGCGACAGGCGGAGGGAGGCATTCTGATCACCGAGTGCAAGGGCTTCCATGCGGGAGCGAACGCGGTAACGGGAGACTTCTCGATCGAGAGCGCGGGCTTTCGGATACGGGACGGAAAGAGGGGAGAGCCGATCAAGTCGTTCACGGTAGCGGGGAACTTCTTTGCGTTATTGAAGGAGATCGCGCGCGTGGGAGACGAGGTGAGATGGTCACCGCTGGGAGGCTTTACCACCTTTGGGTCACCGGATGTACTGGTGATGAGCATGAGCGTAGCAGGAAGCTGAAACGAGACGGGGCAACCGAGAGGTTGCCCCGTTTTTTGCCCTGTTCGCACAAACCCGCAATTAAAGTTTTCGCCCGCCATGTTCGCACAAACCCGCAGGAAAAGTTTTCGCCCGCCTTTTTCAAAAGGCGGCACGGATCCAACGCCGTGGGGCGTTGGTCGCCCTCCGCAGAGGGCGAAATAGGCCTTGGCGTTTTCTTTGCTAACTTTCTTTTGCGCCGACGGTGTCAAAAGAAAGTGGCCGAGGGGTTTTATGTCGTTACAATCAGTACCGTTTTTTTACAAAATCAGCTTCCATAGCCGCTTTTCTCTTGCAGGAAGGAGGCGCAAGAGAAAAGCTAGCAAAAGAGAACGCCGTATAGGAATTTCGCCCTCTGCGGAGGGCGAGGAGGGCTCTGCCCCTCCACCCCGCAAACTTTTAAAAAAGTTTGATCAAAACTTTAACCGCGGAGTTCGTGCGAACATGGCGGGCAGAATTTAGAGTCTCTCGATCTTATCCACCAGTGTCGGGATCGTGAGGGTCTTTGGCGAAAAGTGCGGAATCCCCCTCTCTCGGCAAAGCGCGCGTAGCTTTGGCTCGCTCTCCGATGGCGATACCCCGATCGCTCTCGTCTCCGCTATGATCGCAAAGATCAATGCGTGTAGCCGCATCCCGATCAGAAAATCCCCTCCGTCAAGCCATGCTAAGGCGTCCCTCGCTTCCCTTAGTCGTGGAATCCGCCCGCCCGTCAGCCTCGCCGCTCGCTCGGTAATCTCCCTGTCGTTCTTCTCGTCAAAAATTAAATAGATCGGCGTCCGTCCGCTCTTTTTCGCCACCATCCGTATCGCCGCGATCAGGCTCTCGGTCAGGTCCTGCGCCCCTCTCTCGGCCTCCCTGACCACCACGCAAAAATAGCCTTCCCCCTCGCCAAGTCCTGCCTCCTGTTTCAGATAGGCCAGCCTCGTTTTCGGGGGTACATCAAGACGAAAAGCAGGGTCGGATGTGAGCATGATGCGACCCGTCGGGAGTCCCAACGACGACAACAAAAGCAGCGAATCCCGATCCCTCACCTCGATCCTGTCGCATACCGAAAGCGTTGACGCCACCCATCGCCGCGCCCTCTCTCCGTGTAACGGCCCGATGCCTGCCGACAGAAGCCGTACCTCGCAGCCCAGCCGATCGGCCAGACGAAGCAACGCCAAATAGTAAACCAAGGATAGCGTTCCCGTCGCATTCTGCAACAGCGACCCCCCTCCGCAAAGAAAGGTGTGGGAGCGGAGCAGGGCAAGCGCGATGGCAAACGGATTCCTCCGATGCACGCACCGCACCCCGAACCGTCGCGCATCCCGACGCGGAGAGCCGCTGAACAGAATGATGCGGCTTCTTTCCTCGACCGATGCGCCCAGCAGCATCCCCTCCAAGATCGCGTCGTCTCCCATATTCTTGCATCCCGCGTAGCCGCCGATGCAACGGTAGAGCCTTTGTCGGGGCATCAGGATTGAGCCCTCCCTTCTTTGGCGTCTTGACAGAACGCCACACTACGGTAAACGGCAAGCGTCCTGTTCGCCATCTCTCCGTGATCGAACGATCCGCGTATCCAAGCGCCCCCAAGCTCCGCCGCCTCGCGACAGCGGCTTGGATCGTCTAAAAGACGGACAATATCGGAAAACAAAGCGTCTGCCGTCGGCTTTTCCATTCCGCGACAGCAAAAATTGCTCAGCGATGGGAGCGGCGAGGCAGGCGAGAGAAGACCACCGTAGCCCTCGTTTCCGCAAAGCAGGACGGCGCAACCGCACGAGGCCGCCTCCATGGCCGCGCGCGAGACGCCAACAAACAGGCTGTGCGATCGGTAGAGCGACGGCATATCCTCCACCGCCCCCAAAAAACGGACGGGAGGGAGCGTCTCTCGGCGAGCCTCCAAGACCTTTTTTTGCAGGATGGGCAAAGCATTCCCGCCGCCTGCCACCGTGACCGAAAGGTCGGGATAGCGGTGCGCAAGACGCGGAAGAAGCTCACACAGAAGCTCCGCGCCGACCGAGCAATCCCGATCCAAGCGGCTGGCGAACAGGATGGAATGCGGCGGCGGAAAATGGACGGGGGGAGAGAAGCGGCAAAGGTCGATGCCGTTCGGGATCACGGTGATCTGCTCGGCAGGAACGCCGAAGCGGTCGCAGGCGAGGGCGCGGAGATCCTCGCTCACGGCGATCGTCCTCTCTCCCCAGTAGCCCACCGCTCGGGAAAGCAGAGAGGATGAAAAGGCCGCGTGGATCGTGACGATTGGGGCAGGAGAGCCCTCCCAGCGGCGGCATCCCCTCAGCAGGAGCGCGGGGATCCGCGCGTGGGCATGCAGGACCGAGACACCGAGAGAGGTCGCCAAGCCGCGAAGCCGACCGCGGAGGGCAAGGATGCGAGAGGGGGAATGCCCGACGGGGGCATAGCGGTATTGTGGGAAACCCTCCCGCTCCAAGCGATCCGACGACCGTCCTCCGCAGGAGAAGACCGCGACCTCTTGCCCCAACTCGGAAAGCCCCTTTGCCAGCATCGCAATATGCGTTTCCGCGCCACCCAGCTCCATGCCGTCGGTCACAAGAAGGATACGCACCCGATCACCCCCTTTTTTGTTAGCCTTCCCGACCGTGGGAATTTTATGCAAAAAACAAGCCCGAACCGATGGAATTTCCATCGGTTCGGGCTTGTCATTTTCGTCATCTTCCCGCTCTGGTGGCGTTGAGGATGGCAAGAACGGCAACGCCGACGTCGGCAAAGGTCGCCGCCCACATATTGGTGAGCCCCAAGGCGGCAAGGAGCAGAAAGCCTGCCTTGACCGTCAGGGCAAAGAGGATGTTCTGCCAAACGATCCGCTTGGTGCGACGCGCGATGCGAACCGCCAAGGCGATGCGACGGGGATCGTCGTCCATCAGAACCGCGTCGGCGGCCTCGATGGCGGCATCCGAGCCCAAGGCGCCCATGGCAATGCCGATGTCGGCGCGCGCAAGGACGGGTGCGTCGTTCACGCCGTCTCCCACATAGGCAAGGCGACCTTTTTTGACCTCCTTCAAGCATTCCTCCAAGCAGGCAACCTTTTGGGAGGGAAGAAGCTCGGCGCGTACATCGGTGATGCCAAGCTGATCGGCAACCGCGCGAGCCGACGACAGACGGTCGCCCGAGAGCATCACTGTGCGCGTCACGCTACTCTTTTTTAGGTCGTCCAAGGCCTCCCTTGCCGTCTCCTTGATGCGATCCGTGATCCGAATGACACCCAGACAGCGCCCCTCACTCGCCACGTAGAGAGCCGTCCCCTCGCCGTCCTGCTCGGGGCAGGGGATCGAAAGCTCCTCCATCCAGCGATGGTTTCCAACGAAGACCTCGCGTCCGTCCACCCATGCGTGAACGCCCGAGCCGGGAAGCTCCTCGCTTCGCAAGACGGCGGGCAGGGACAATCCCTCGGCCGCGCGGAGCAGGGAGAGAGCGATGGGGTGGTTCGAGGCCTGCTCGGCGGCCGCCGCCAGAGCAAGAAGCGACGAGGCATCCCCCTCGG
>JAZSKO010000215.1:0-11478 GCA_045534875.1 Eubacteriales bacterium
AGTGGTTCCCATGGTGGTATCCAGGCACTTGCCCTTTTCCACAGCGGTGATGTGAGAATCATTGCCATGGTGGCAGTTGACCACATTGATCTCCTCGGGCTTTTTGCCGAGCAGTTCGGCAGCGCGCAGGGATACATAGCGGTGAGAAGTACCGTGGAAGCCGTAACGGCGGATCTTATACTTTTCATAGTACTCATAGGGCAGGGGGTAAAGATAAGCGTGCTTGGGCATGGTCTGGTGGAAGCCGGTGTCGAACACGGCAACCTGCGGCACGCCGGGCATCATCTGCTCGCAAGCGCGGATTCCGGTGAGATTGTGGGGATTGTGAAGCGGGCCGAGCTCGCAGCACTCCTCGATGGCGGCGATCACCTTCTCGTCGATGATGACCGAGCCGGAGAACTTCTCTCCTCCGTGGAGCACGCGGTGACCAACGGCAGAGATCTCGGACAGCGATGCGATCACGCCGGTCTCCTTCGACACCAAGGTATCCAGAACGATCTTGATCGCCTCGGCATGGTTGTTCATGTGGATCTCGATCTTATAGTCCTCGCGACCCTCCACCTTATGCTTGAAGTTTCCGCCGGCAATGCCGATGCGGTCTGCCATGCCCTTTGCCAGCACAGCCTCGTTTTCCATGTCGATCAGCTGATACTTGATCGACGAGCTTCCTGCGTTGATAACAAGAATCTTCATAATTGTCTGTTTCCTCCTATGCGCTCCGCGTCCGAGCGGAATAAATTTTAATACGCGCCGAGTTGACCTCGGGACAAGTGTATCCAACTTATATTATAGTCGAATCTCGCTCCGATTGCAAGAGCAAACCGAAATTTTTTCCATCTTTTTTCGGTTTTTTCGCCTGTTTTCCCGCTCCGATCAGGCGTCTTCGGTCTGCTGACCTGCCAAAAGCACCTCCAAGCGATCCGAAAGAGCGGTGAATTCGGCGATGTCAAGACGCTCGCCGCGCACGGTGGGCGCGTGTCCGATGCCCTCGATGGCCGACGAGATCTGCTCCTTGGAGAGGGTGGGAAAGCCCGTGGAGAGGGCGTTTGCAAGGGTCTTGCGTCTCTGTCCAAAGGCCGCCTTGATGGTGGCGAACAGCCGCTCCTCGCTGATGGGTTGGCAGGGCTTTTCTTGCCACAGGGTGATGCGAATGACCGCCGAATCCACCTTCGGGGCGGGAACGAAGCGGTCGGCAGGCACGTGCAGGAGCAGCTCGGCCTTGCCGTAGTAGGCCAGCACCGCCGTGATCGCGCCGTAGTCCTTTCCGCCCGCCTTGGCGCAGAGCCGCTCCGCGACCTCCTTTTGCACCATGACCGTGATGCTTCGGAAGGGCAAGCGCGACTCCAAGAGCTTCATGAGGATGGGGGTGGTGATGTAGTAGGGCAGATTGGCGCAGACCGAGACCTCACCCGCTTGGAAGGCCTCACCAAGCAGCTCTCCCAAGTCCACCTGCATCACGTCCTGATTGTGTACCGTGACGTTTGGGCAATCCTCTAAGGTGTACTTCAACACCGGGATGAGGCTTCGGTCGATCTCCACCGCCTCGACGCGGCGGTAGCGCGCGGACAATTCCCGCGTCAACACGCCAATGCCCGGCCCGATCTCCAAGACGGCGCAATCGGGATTGGGGGAGCAGGCGTCTGCGATCTCGCCGATCACAAAGGGGTCGGTGAGAAAGTTCTGACCAAATTCCTTGCGGAAGCCGAGGCCGAACATGGCCATGATCTGCCGAACGGTTTTGGGATCCCAAAGCTGCATAGAAACACATCCCTCCAAAACGGAAATTCTCTCCTTACGGAAAAACTCCTATTGCCGAGAGCAATAGGAGTTTTTGGAGCTGGTGATGTGACTCGAACACACGACCTGCTGATTACGAATCAGCTGCACTACCGACTGTGCTACACCAGCAAACGATTCACAACGTATCTATTATAGCCGATACCGAGCGATTTGTCAATATTTTTTTGAAAAATTTTTCGCAAAAAGAAATCTCGTCCTTTTTTCTTCGCTTGCCGAGGGGACTGCGGCTCCGCTTTGGAGAGAAATACAAAAAAATTGAAAAAATATTCAATTTTATATCGACAAATCGTCTCTTTTGTGATATAATGATTCTATCTTTTATATTATTCTTTATGTTTTTTCGACAGGCTCTCTGCTGTCGGGAAAGGAATACGTATGCCCATTACCGATTTTTTGGAACGAAACGCAAAAATATACCCCAACGACGTCGCTCTCGTGGAGATCAATCCCGAAAAGCAGCCGGAGAAGAACCTGACTTGGCGGGAATATAACCTGATCGAGACGGCGTCCGAATCCGACAAGTATCGCCGTGAGATCACATGGAAGGAGTTTGACGTTCGCGCCAACCGCTTTGCCAATCTTTTGTTCACGCGCGGTATCCGCAAGGGAGACAAGGTGGCGATCCTTCTGATGAACTGCCTCGAATGGCTCCCCATCTACTTTGGCATCCTCAAAACCGGCGCGCTCGTTGTCCCCATGAACTATCGATACTCCTCGGACGAGATCAAGTATTGCTTGGATCTTGCCGACGTGCGGATGCTGGTGTTCGGCCCTGAGTTTATCGACCGCATCAACGCCATCCAAGGTGATATGGGCGACGTGGACAATCTGTTCTTTGTGGGAGAGCCCGAGCAAACTCCCGCTTACGCCGATAACTACCGCGAGATGACCTACTACTGCTCCTCCACCGTTCCCCCCGTGGAGCTTCGTGACGAGGACGACGGCGCGATCTATTTCTCCTCCGGCACCACCGGCTTCCCCAAGGCCATCCTGCACCGTCACGCCGCGTTGGTCGCCTCCTGCCGTACCGAGCAGAACCACCACTCCCAAACCAAGGACGATGTCTTCCTCTGCATCCCGCCCCTCTATCACACGGGCGCGAAGATGCACTGGTTCGGCTCGCTTTTGTCGGGAGGAAAGGCGATCCTGTTGCGCGGTGTTCGCCCCGAATGGGTCTTGCAGGCGGTCTCGGACGAGAAGGCCAGCATCGTGTGGCTGCTCGTTCCGTGGATCCAGGACATTCTCGATTGCATCGACCGCGGAGAATTGGATCTCTCCGAATTCTCGCTTTCCCAGTGGCGTCTGATGCACGCAGGCGCACAGCCTGTCCCTCCCTCGCTCATCAAGCGCTGGAAGGAGCACTTCCCTCGCCATGCCTACGACACCAACTACGGTCTTTCCGAGTCCATCGGCCCCGGATGCGTCCACCTCGGCGTGGAGAACCTCCACAAGGTCGGCGCGATCGGTCGCGCAGGCTACCTGTGGGAGACCGCTGTGCTGGGAGAGGACGGTCTGCCCGTTGCGCGCGGAGAGGTGGGAGAGCTTGCCGTGCAGGGTGACGGCGTGATGAAATGCTACTACAAGAACCCCGAAGCCACTGCTGAGATCCTGCGTGACGGCTGGCTTCTGACAGGTGACATGGCTAAGGAGGACAAGGACGGCTTTTTGTATCTGGTCGACCGCAAGAAGGACGTCATCATCAGCGGCGGCGAGAACATCTACCCCGTTCAGATCGAGGATCACCTCCGCGCGCATGAAAAGATCAAGGATGTTGCCGTGATCGGTCTGCCCGACAAGCGCTTGGGCGAGATCACCGCCGCTATCATTGAGATCAAGGAGGGAATGACCTGCACCGAGGAGGAGATCGCAGACTTCTGCCTGTCGCTTCCCAAGTACAAGCGTCCCCGTCGCATCATCTTCGCCACCGTTCCCAGAAACCCCACGGGCAAGATCGAAAAGCCTCGCCTGCGGAGCATCTACTGCGGCGGCAGCCTCGTGGAGGCACAGCTCAACAATTAACCCCATCTCAAAGGAGAACCCGTTATGAATGACCCCATGATCGCAAAAATCTTTACAGCCGTTTTGATCGTTGTTTTCTTCGCTCTGATGATCTTTGTCGGCCTCTGGTGCCGTCGCCACGCCACCAACGTGGACGGCTTCGTGCTGGGCGGCCGATCGGTCGGCCCTTGGCTGACCGCCTTCGCCTCGGCACCTCCTACTTCTCGGCGGTGATCTTCGTTGGCTACGCCGGTCAGTTCGGCTGGAATTTCGGCGTCGCCTCTACCTGGATCGGTCTCGGAAACGCCTTTATCGGCTCGCTCTTGGCTTGGAACATCCTCGGCAGACGCACCAGACTCATGACCCAGCATCTCAATTCCAAGACCATGCCCGACTTCTTTGAAAAGCGCTTCGATTCCAAGTCGCTCAAGATCGTGGCATCGCTGATCGTCTTCGTCTTCCTGATCCCCTACACCGCCTCCCTCTACAACGGACTTTCCAGTCTGTTCGGCATCGCCTTTGACATTCCCTACTGGGTCTGCATCCTTGCCATGGCGATCCTGACGGGGGTCTACGTGATCTTCGGCGGCTATATGGCCACCGCCATCAACGATTTCATTCAGGGCATCATCATGCTGGTGGGGATCGTGGCGGTGATCGTGGCGGTCCTCAACCAGAACGGAGGCCTCATGGGCTCGATGGAGGCGCTTGCCACCTCCCCCAACGGCGGCTGGGAGTACACCTCCTTCCTCGGCCCGAACCCCGTCTTCCTTGTCGTGGTGGTGCTTCTCACCTCGCTCGGCACGTGGGGACTTCCCCAGATGGTGGGCAAGTTCTACGCCATCTCGAATGAGGCCGCCATTCGCAAGGGAACGCTGATCTCCACCCTGTTCGCCATCGTGGTGGCAGGCGGATGCTACTTCCTCGGAGGATTTGGACGCCTGTTCGTGACCCCCGAGACCGTCAAGACCGCGGGATTCGATTCGATCGTTCCCTCCATGCTCGCCACCCTCTCGCCCTACATCATCGGCATCGTGATCGTTCTGGTGCTGTCGGCCTCCATGTCCACGCTCTCCTCCCTCGTTCTCACCTCGGCCTCGACCCTCGCGCTCGACGTTTTCGTTCCTGCGGCAAAGAGAGAGGTCAGCGAAAAGAAAAAGATCCTGATGCTTCGGGTCCTGATCGTCTTCTTTATCGTGCTGTCGGCCGTGATCGCCATTTTGAAGGATTCCATCTGGTCGGATTTCGTCTTCATCGCGCAGATGATGGGCGTTTCGTGGGGTGCCTTGGCAGGCTCGTTCCTCGCTCCCTTCCTCTTTGGTCTCTACTGGAAAAAGACCACTCGCCCCGCCGTTTGGGCCTCCTTCGGCTTCGGCGTTGGCATGATGGTGCTCCAGCTTCTGATCTCCTTGAAGGTGTTTGCTCCCGCAGGCATCTTTGCCGTGATCTTCCAGAATTCGCTCTATTCCGGCGTGTTCGCGATGCTGGGCGGCATGGTGATCGTTCCCATCGTCAGCCTGCTGACGCAGAAGCACAAGCCCCAGAATACCGATGCGCTCTTCGCCTGCTACGACGCGCGCATCACCGTTCCCGCAACCAGCTCCTTGGAGGAGTCTGAATGATCCCGTCCCTTCTCTTGAAAATCTATTATTTCAAATAAAGGTGGTTGATAACCCATGAAAAAACTGATGCTCGGCAACGAAGCGGTTGCCAGAGGGCTTTTGGAGGCAGGATGCCGCGTGGTGTCCTCCTACCCCGGAACGCCCTCCACCGAAATTACCGAATATGCGGCAAAGTACGACGAGATCTACTGTGAGTGGGCGCCCAACGAAAAGGTGGCCTGCGAGGTCGCCTTTGGCGCATCGCTCGCAGGAGCGCGTAGCGCCTGCTGCATGAAGCACGTCGGCCTGAACGTGGCCGCCGACCCCCTGTTCACCCTCTCCTATACCGGTGTCAACGGGGGACTTGTGGTCTGCGTGGCGGATGATCCCGGCATGCATTCCTCGCAAAACGAGCAGGATTCGCGTCACTATGCCATCGCCGCGAAGCTCCCCATGCTTGAGCCCTCCGACGCCGCCGAGGCCAAGGAATTCGCCAAGCGCGCCTTCGCCCTCTCCGAGGAATTCGACACCCCCGTTCTGCTTCGGATGTGCACCCGTATCGCTCACTCGCAATGCGCGGTGGAGATGGAAGAACCTGTGGATGCGCCTCTGCGCGACTACGTCAAGCAGCCGCAAAAATACATCATGGCACCCGCCAACGCCATCCGTCGCCATCCCGTTGTGGAGGAGAGAACCCGTGCCCTTGCCGCCTTTGCCGAGACGACCGACCTCAACCGCGCGGAGTACGTCTCTGACCGCTCGCTCGGCATCATCACCTCGGGAACCTGCTACCATTACGTCAAGGAGGTCTTTGGCGACAGTGTATCGGTCCTGAAGCTGGGACTGGTCAATCCTCTGCCCACCGAGACCATCCTCACCTTCGCCAAGCAGGTGGATCGGCTGGTGGTCATCGAGGAGCTGGATCCCGTGATCGAGAGCCTCTGCCGTTCTCTTGGCTTGCAGGTGTCGGGCAAGGATCTATTCCCCATCTGCGGAGAGTTCTCGCAAGGACTCATCGCGCGTGTGCTGGGTCAGGGTGAGCCTGCCTCGGTCACCACGAAGGAGCCTGTGCCGGTCCGTCCTCCCGTGATGTGCGCGGGATGCCCCCACAGAGGTCTGTTCTACGTGCTTGCCAAGCGGAAGCTCACGGTGCTGGGCGACATTGGTTGCTACACCCTCGGCTCGGCCGCTCCCCTCAACGCCATCGACTCGGTGCTTTGCATGGGCGCGTCGGTCTCGGGACTTCACGGCTTCAACAAGGCAAGAGGAAAGGACGCCGAGGGCAAAACGGTCGCCGTGATCGGTGACTCCACCTTCCTGCATTCCGGCATGACGGGACTTGCCAACATCGCCTATAACAACACCAGCTCCACGGTCATCATCGTGGACAACTCGATCACCGGTATGACGGGACACCAGCAGAACCCCACCACGGGCTACAACATCAAGGGTGAGCCGGCAACCAAGATCGACCTTGAGGCGCTCTGCCGCGCGCTCGGCATTGCCCGCGTTCGCGTGGTCGACCCTTACGATCTCGCCGCCACCGAGCAGGCCATCGTGGAGGAGACCGCCGTGGATGAGCCATCGGTCATCATCTCGCGCCGTCCCTGCGCTCTGCTCAAATACGTTAAGGCCAAGCCCGCGCTCATCATCGACGCGGAGAAGTGCCGTTCCTGCAAGGCTTGTATGCGGATCGGCTGTCCTGCCATCAGCATGAAGGAGGGCAAGGCGCATATCGACGCCACGTTGTGCGTTGGCTGTGGCGTTTGCGGCCAGCTTTGTAAGTTTGATGCCATTGGAGGTGACCGGGTATGAATACAACCAATCTGATGATCGTGGGCGTGGGCGGTCAGGGCTCTCTGCTCGCCAGCAAGCTCCTGGGACGTCTTTTGATGAATCGGGGCTATGACGTAAAGGTCTCCGAGGTGCATGGCATGAGCCAGCGCGGCGGAAGCGTGGTGACCTATGTTCGCTACGGTGAGCGCGTCTACTCCCCCATCGTGGATCGCGGCGAGGCCGATTTCATCGTCTCCTTTGAGAAGCTGGAGGCGGCTCGCTACGTCCCCTACCTGAAACAGGGAGGACGCATCATCGTCAACTCCCAAGAGATCGACCCCATGCCCGTGATCACGGGCGCCACCACCTACCCCCACGCCGTTCTCGACGAGCTGGCCGAAAAGGGTGTTTCGGTGGACTGCATCGACGCGCTCACCCCCGCCATGGAGGCAGGCTCCTCCAAGGCCGTGAACATCGTGCTCATGGGTCGGCTCTCGCGGTCGCTCCCCTTCTCGCGCGAGGAGTGGCTGACCGCCTTGGAGCAGACCGTTGCTCCCAAATTTCTCGACATGAACATCCGCGCCTTTGACCTCGGAAGAGCTTGACGGATCAAACGACGCCCAAAGAAACCAAATAAAAAGAGGTAAACACGAACATGGAAAAGAGAAGATTCTATCAGCCCGAAATTGAGACCATGCCGGTGGAGGAGATCAAACGGTTGCAATCCGAAAAGCTGGTCAAGCAGGTCAAGCACGTGTATGAGCACGTTCCCTACTATCGCGCCAAGATGGACGCGATGGGCGTCACCCCCGATGACATCCACGGAATCGAAGACCTTCACAAGCTGCCCTTTATTGAAAAATCCGATCTTCGCGAGACCTACCCCTACGGCATGCTGGCCGTTCCGCTTGAGGACTGCGTTCGCATCCAGTCCACCTCGGGAACCACGGGTCGCCGCGTGATCGCGTACTACACCCAAAATGACATCAATCTCTGGGAGGATTGCTGTGCGCGCGCGCTGGTGGCGGCAGGAGCCGACAGAGAGGACGTGGTGCAGGTCAGCTACGGCTACGGACTTTTCACGGGTGGCCCCGGCCTCAACGGCGGCTCGCACAAGGTGGGATGCCTCACCCTTCCCATGTCCTCGGGTAACACCGAGCGTCAGATCCAGTTCATGACCGACCTCAAAGCAACCGTTCTCTGCTGCACTCCCTCCTACGCCGCATACCTTGGTGAGTCGCTCACCGAGCAGGGCTACACCGCCGATACCATTCCGCTCAAAGCAGGTATCTTCGGAGCAGAGCCTTGGACGAAGGGTATGCGCGAGAGCATTGAGAAAACGCTCGGCATCAAGGCCTACGATATCTATGGGCTCACCGAGATCTCCGGCCCCGGCGTCTCCTTTGAGTGCTCCGAGCAGGGTGGTATGCACATCAACGAGGACCACTTCCTCGCTGAGATCATCAATCCCGAAACGGGAGAGCCTCTGCCTGAGGGAGAAAAGGGAGAATTGGTATTCACGTGTCTGGACAAGGAGGCCTTCCCCCTGCTCCGCTACCGTACCCGTGACATTTGCGTGTTGAGCCGTAAGCCTTGCTCCTGCGGACGTACCCACATCCGCATGGCAAAGCCGATGGGAAGAAGCGACGATATGATGATCATTCGCGGCGTAAACGTCTTCCCCTCGCAGATCGAAACAGTCCTGCTCAACGAGGGCTTCACCCCCAACTATCAGATCAAGATCTCGCGCGTGAACAATTCCGACACCTTCGACGTCTACGTGGAGCTTCCCCCCGAGCAGTTTGACGACTCGGTGAAGACCATTGCCGCCAAGGAAAAGTCTCTCAAGGATGCCCTTCGCTCGATGCTCGGCATCGGACCTGACGTGCATCTGGTCGCGCCCAAGACCATCGTTCGCAGCGAGGGTAAGGCCGTTCGCATCATCGACGAGCGCAAGCTCCACGATTGATAGCCCACTACTGAATCAGGAGGAAAGATCATGGGAATCAGACAGTTGTCCGTTTTTGTGGAAAATAAGAAGGGTACCCTTCATGAGATCACCGACGTGCTTGCCAAGGCAAAGATCGACCTGCGCTCGATGTGCGTGGCCGATACCAGCGATTACGGCATCGTTCGCATCATCGCCAACGAGCCCGAACGAGCAAGAGACGCGCTCGCCGAGGCAGGACACACCGCCAGCGTGCGTACCGTGACCGCCTTCGCCGTCCCCGACGTACCGGGTGGACTGGCAAAAGTCCTCAGCCTTTTGGAGGCGAACGGCGTGAACATGGAATATATGTACGCGCTCATCACGAGCACTGCCGGAAAGGCCTACACGGTCATGCGTACCGATGACCCCGAAAAGGCCGAGCAGATCCTCTCTGCCAACGGCGTGGAGCTTCTGGACGAGACCGCGCTTTGACCGCAAGCAATCAGGCAGAGCCAAATGCGTGGCATTTGGCTCTGCCTGATTCTTCTCTGTTTCGTTTTTCTGTCAATCAAGGGGGCGCAGGGTGATCTCACCGCTATGTAAGCGGACGCGCTCGCCGTTCTCGGCAAGCACGAGAAGCGAGCCGTCACGGTCGATGCCCGTAGCCTCGCCCTCTCGGCTCTCCCCCTGCTCGATCCAGCGTACACGGCGTCCCAAAACGCAGGCGTGCGCGCGGTATTCGTCCAGCCAAGCGTCGGACGAGGGGTCTTTTGCGATCTTCAAAAGCTCGCGCGTCACCTCTGCCACCACAAGACGGCGCGGAAGGGTATCCTGTCCCAAGTGCGTCGCGATCTCACGTAGTGCGGGGGGAAAGGCGACGGGGCGCAGATTGATGCCCACGCCGATCACGATATGCGTCGTGTCCCCGACCGTGAGGGCTTCGGTGAGGATGCCGCAGACCTTTTTGCCGTCCAAGAGCAGGTCGTTCACCCATTTGATCGAGGTCTGCACGCCCGTGGTCTTGCGGATGGCGCGCATCACGCCAACCGAGGCGGCGCAGGTCAGGATCACGGCCGAGGGAAGATCCCCCGACAAGGGGAACAGCAGGGAGAGGTAGATCCCCGTTCCCTTGGGGGAATGGAACTGTCTGCCAAGTCGGCCGCGTCCTGCCGTTTGCTCCTCGGCAACCAGCAGAGTGGGGCGCATCTCCCCCTCCAAGGACACGGCACGGGCTCTTAGATTGGTGGAATCGCAAGAGGGGTACACCGAGAGGCGAAGCCCCGAGGCGGCATCCCCCAAGGATGCTCGGAGGGTCTGCTCGGTCAGGGTATCTCTTGGATCGTATTCGTCACGCACATTCATGGAAAGGACTCCTATCCTATGGAAATTTTACTGGAAACCAAGCATTGGCTGGTGGCGGAGAAGCCGCCCGCCCTGCTCTCGGAGAGGACCGAGGGCGGCGAGAGCTTTGCCGATCTGCTTGCCGCGCGAAACGGCGGCTACATTGGGGTGATCCATCGGCTCGACCGAGGCGTTGGAGGCGTGATGCTCTACGCCAAAACGCAAGCAGGGGCGGCGTTTCTCTCCCAAGCGGCGCAGGAGCATCGCTTAGGGAAGGAATACCTCGCGGTGGTGGAGGGGATCCCCACGGAAAGCGAGGGGACTCTGACCGACCTGCTCTTTTACGACCGAGGACGCAACAAGGTATTTGTGGTAGACCGAGAGCGAAAAGGGGTAAAGAGAGCGGAGCTATGCTATCGGGTACGAAAAACGATCCCGCATCCGACAACGGGACAACCGATCACCTTAGTGGAGGTAACACCGATCACGGGGAGAACGCATCAGATCCGCGTCCAGTTTGCGTCGAGGGGGCTACCCTTGTTAGGCGACCGACGTTACGGAGGACACGGAGAGAGCGGGATCACGCTTTATTGTCACCGCATCACGATCCCTGCGTGGGGTGAGAGCCCGACCGAAGAGGTTGAAAAAGACCCGACGAACGCACCGTGGGATTGGTTTGCGTAATGTTTGTGCGAACCCTGTTCGCACAAACTCGCAGGTAATTTTTCGTCCACCTTGTTCGCACGAACCCCGCAGGAAAAGTTTTGATCAAACTTTTTCAAAAGTTTGCGGGGTGGAGGGGCGGAGCCCTCCTCGCCCTCCGCAGAGGGCGAAATAACCCTTGGCGTTTCTTTTTGCTAACTTTTTCTTTGCGCCTCTGGTGTCAAAGAAAAAGTGGCTGAGGGGTTTTATGTCGTTGAAAACAGAACGGATTTTTACAAAATCAAATTCCTTAGTCGCTTTTTCTTTTGACCATGTAGGCGCAAAAGAAAAAGCTCCAAAAAGAAAAGCGCCGTTCGGGGAGTTTCGCCC
>JAZSKO010000168.1:0-3518 GCA_045534875.1 Eubacteriales bacterium
CCCTACGGGAATCGAACCCATGCCTTCGCCGTGAGAGGGCGACGTTTTAGCCGTTTGACTAAGGGGTCATATCTTTGCGACTTTTGTATTATACCACATCTTTGGCAAAAATGCAAGAGGTTTTTCAAAAAAAAATAAAAAATTTTTATTTTCTCTTTTGAGGGGGGTGCGCCTCCCTCGCCCCACCCAAAATGCCTGTGCTTTGGGTGGGCGATGGGGATGCTCTTTCGTCTGCACGACGATTCCTTATTTCATCAGCTCGTCGGTCAGGCGCAGGATCTCAGGGGCGATACGTTCCCTCTCTTTTTTGGTGATGCGATCGTAGATCGGGTATGCCACGGCGACGCCGAGGATGCCGACAAGTCCGATCCCGATGCCAACCAGCATGGCCGTCATTCCCCCTCCGAGAAGCGCGCCGAGGTCGGTCATGGCAAAGCTCATACCGGTTCCCATCAGCAAAGCGCCGACAATACCGATCACCAAGGAGACGAGCGTTCCCTTTTTCGTCACCCCCTTGTCCAATCGGCGAAGCCTCTCCATTTTGTCGGTCTCCTCGATTTGAGCGGGCGACGCGTACTTTTTTCGGATGCGTTGGATCTCCTCCTGCTCGGATGCCGAATAGGTGTAGGAAAAGCCCTCCGCTTGTTCATTCTGTTTCATGTTTCTTTGTTTTCTCCTATGGTTTTGAGTTGCTTGGTGGAGCGGACGATCATGCCGATCGCCATGGCTAAAATCACAAGCACCACCGCAAGTCCCGTGCAGGCCAGCATGATCTGTCGGAAGATGACCTCTTGGCTCTCTCCGAAGGTGTTGAGCAGGATGGATTCCAGCGTCAGCATCGACACGCAGGCGGCCGCGAGGCTGATCGCCTTGGAGGCCGAATAGGCGGGGCTATGGTATTTTCGATATTTGACAAGGTTGATGATGGCGGTCGTAAAGGCCGTGAAGGTGTAGGCCGCCATGGCGATGGCGGTGATCGGGCTATGCTGGAAGGTGCGATTCCAATAGACCATGAAAAAGACCATGATCGCCAGAACGAGATTCATCCCCAGAAAGATCCATCCGCAAGCACGGTAGCGCGCAAGCTCCTGCTTCATCCGCTCTCCCGGACGGAAGCGAGTGGTGTAGCGAAGCAGAAAGAAGCGCATCACAGCAAGGCAGATATAGTAGCCCGCCAGCGAATGAAACCAAAAGGAACGGTGATAGAAGCCGATGCCGAGCTGCAACAGGGCGTAGGCCAGATTCCACAAAAGAGCCGCGTAAAGCGACGCGTTCACGCGCAATCGCTCGTTTTGTAGCCAGATCTGCACGTATTTGTTTTCCTCCTTGAATTGCTTGAAGAAGCGGATCAAGGCAGGGGTGCGACAGCACCAAACGGTGAGGGTGTAGGCCGCCAGCGCATAGGAGAGATAGGAAACGATCGCATCAGTCCCCACAAACACCATGGAATAGATCAACAGCACCGTGGCAAGCGGCAACAGAACGATCAACACCGCCATATGAGGGAACAAAATGGCCTTCCCGAGCTTACGCCACGTCATCCCTCTCTCCTCCCAAGCCTTACGGCAAACACAGTTCCCTTTCCGACCTCGCTCTCCACCGAGATCTCTCCCTCCACCAGATCCATCACGCGCTTCACAAGAGCCAGTCCCAAGCCGTTTCCTTCGGTCGCGTGGGAGGTGTCACCCTGATAGAACTTATCGAAGATGTGCTTCCCCACGTCGGGTGAGATGCCGCATCCCGTGTCTCTCACTTCCACCCGAACGTGGTCGCCCTCCGCCCTCGCGGAAAGTCTCACCTTGCCACCGTTGCTCGTAAACTTGATAGCGTTGGAAAAAAGGTTATTCCACACAAGGCTCATCATCTCCCGATCTGAGGCGACGAGAAGCGAATCCTCCATGTCGGTCTCGATCTCGATCCCCTTTCTCTCCCATGCGTCCTCGAAGGCGAGCAGACATTCGCAGAGCTGCTCGGTGAGGTCATAGGTCTCGAAGACGGGCTTGATCTGCTGGTTTTCCAGCTTATTGAGCTTTAAGATGTTGGATATGAGGGTGGCGAGGCGTCCCGAGGCATCGGTGATGCCTTTGGCATACTCCATCCGCTTTTCCTCGGTCAGATCGGGCTGAGCGAGAAGCGTGCCGTAGCTTTGCATCACGGCGAGCGGCGTTTTCAATTCGTGCGAGACGTTGGAAACGAAATCCGACCGCAAGGTCTCGATCGAGGAAAGCTCCTCGGCCATTTTGTTGAAGCATTCGGCGATCTCGGCGAAGCGATCCTCGGGGTCAAGGCTTTGGATGGGAGGGATGCGCGCCGAAAAATCCCCCTTCGTCAGCTTTCGTCCTGCCTCCACGATCTGTCGCGCAGGACGGTCGACGGTCAGCTTTCTTCGGATCGAATCGCAGACCGTGAGGATCAGCGTGAGGAACAGCGCATTGAGCATGGTGACCTTTGCCGCCGTTTGGATGTTCTCGCTTGTGAGGACGAGCCCCATCGACCGCGACATGGTGGTGACGAACAGCATGGTACAGCAGGAGACGATGAAGGCCACCACAAGGAAGAACATGACGTAGTTCCGAATGGCGCGAAGCAGGACATTTCGCTTCATTTGATCACCGCCTTATAGCCCAAGCCATGTACCGTGACGATCTCGAAGGAATCGCACTCTGCGAGCTTGGCGCGGAGCTTGGTCATGTAAACGTCCACGGTCCGCGTTCCCGTTTGGGTGTCCACGTCCCAGAATTCCTCCATCAGTTGGGTGCGTGTGAAGGTCTTTTTGGGGTAGGACAGCAATTTATAGAGCAGATCGAACTCGCGCATGGTCAGGGCGATCTCCTCGCCGCGCAGATAGGCGGTGCGCTCGTCTGCGTCCATCCGAAAGTCGCCCACCTCCAACCGACGCGCGGCGGCGATCTTGGAGCGACGCAGGAGCGCACCGACGCGCAGAAGCAGCTCATCGAAGTCGATGGGCTTGACCATATAGTCATCGATCCCCACACGGTAGCCCCGTTGCTTGGAGGCAAGATCGTCCCGCGCGGTCATGAACAGGATGGGAATGTCCTCGTTGAGAGAGCGAATCGTTTTGGCAAATTCGAAGCCGTCGATCCTCGGCATCATGATATCCGAAAGGATCAGATCGAACACCGTTCGGTACATGGCGTCATAGGCATCCTCGGCGCAAAGACAGCCGACCGCCTCATAGCCGCTTTGGTTCAGAAAGGAGCAAACGGCGAGATTCAACTCCCGATCGTCCTCCACCACCAAGATCTTAAACACACACATCACCGCCTTTTTTCGTTCTTTATGGGTATTGTATCACATAAATGTTAAAGTTTTGTTTATATTTCGGAATCTTTTGAAATAAATATCCCCCCGTAAAATGAACAAGTCCGTTAAAAACGGACAATAGACAAAAGCCCCCTTGATGTGGTAGAATAAAGATACCATATCAAGGGGGTAATTGTATGCCAAGGAAATATCAACACACAAAAGAACTATTGCCACAAATCAAAAAGATGTTA
>JAZSKO010000048.1:0-6236 GCA_045534875.1 Eubacteriales bacterium
GTTTCCTCATACTCTCCACCTGAGAACTCAACGTAAAAGTAGGTGGGGGGCGACGCTCCCAAGGGCAAGCCCTCCTGTAAAAGTCCCGCCCGTTGGATGTAGTATTCGCCTGCTTGCAGGGTGACCTCGCGTCCGTCCTCCAAAAAGCGCAATTCTCCTTCCAGCATCAGAATGAGAACGCCGTAGGAATAGACACGGGTGACGTGCACCTCCCCCACCTGAAAGGCGCGGGTGGCGGCATGGTGCAGGCGCAGGGCTGAATCGGTTCGCAGGATCATGAGCCTCCTCCTTTCCTCCCGTTCGTTCGGGGTCTGCGTCCCTGTTTTCTTCTATTATACCTGATGCGCGTGTATCTGTCAATCGGCTTGCAGAATTTTTTGAAAAGATTTTTCGTCAAAAAGTCGGTTTTTGCAAGATTCTGCTCGGATATGGCTATTGCAAAAAAAGACTTCCTTTGCTATCATTATGGTAACATCAGGACGAAAATGTCGCATTTAACCAAAAAAATGACCAAGGAGATCACCGATCATGAACAATCAGTATTCGTTTTTTACAAGTCGGGAATTGAAGCCTCAGGGTTGGCTTCGCCGCCAGCTCCGCTTGCAGGCCGACGGATTGGCAGGAAACTTAGACCGCGTTTGGGCCGACGTGCGTGACAGCGCGTGGGTGGGAGGCCCCTGTGAGGGCTGGGAGCGCGTTCCCTACTGGCTGGACGGCTTTATTCCGCTCGCCTACCTCTTGGAGGACGAGGACATGATCGCCAGAGCCCAGCGCTACGTGGATAAGATCCTCGAGCGGCAGGAGGAGGACGGCTGGATCTGCCCCGTTGACAAGGAAGGACGCAAGGACTACGACACCTGGGCGGTCATGCTGATCAGCAAGGTGCTGGTTCGCTATTACGAATGCTCCCACGACGAGCGCATCCCCGACGTGGTCTACCGCGTGATGAAGAACTACTACGATCAGCTCGTGCGCGAGGAGGTCGGCATCGGCTTCTGGGGCAAGTACCGTTGGTTCGAGTGCTTCCCTGCCCTCCAACTCTTGCAAAAGGAGCGTCCCGAGCCTTGGCTCTCGGATATGGCGGCGCTCATCGTCCGTCTCGGTAAGGACTACCATGAGGCAGAAAGCACGTGGGTCCGTCCCTTGAACAAATGGACGCTGGACACCCACATCGTCAACCTCTGCATGATGCTCAAATCCGAGATCCTCTCCTGCGACCTCTTGGGCGAGAAGGAGCAGGGCTTGGCCGATCACTACTATGCTCTTTTGAAAAAATACAACGGCACCGCCGTGGATACCTTCACCGGCGACGAGTGTCTCTCGGGTATCTCCCCCATTCAGGGAACCGAGCTTTGCTCTGTTGTTGAGCTGATGGATTCCATGGAGCAGATCTACGCCTACACGGGCGACCCGAAGTGGGCCGAGAGATTGGAGCGCGTGAGCTTCAACGCCCTGCCCGCCACCATCACCGAGGATATGTGGGCGCACCAGTATTTGCAAATGGTGAACCAGATCGACTGCACTCCCTTCCCCGGAAAGCCCATCTTCCGCACCAACGGCTACGAATCGCACCGCTTCGGCTTGGAGCCGCACTTCGGCTGCTGCACCGCAAACTTCGGTCAGGGCTGGCCGAAGCTGGCGCTCTCCACCTTTATGCGCTCGCGTGACGGTATCCACAGCGCCGTCGCCATCCCCTCCGAGGTCACGACCGAGTGGAAGGGCGCGTCTGTCCGCGTTTCCTTGGAGACGGCGTATCCCTTCCGCAATCGCTTCGTCTACCGCGTCAACAGCGATGCCGACACCGACATGGTCCTCTCCGTTCGCATCCCCTCCTTTGCTAAGGAGCTTTGCGTGAACGGCAAGTCCTGCCGTCGCCGCTCCCTGCTCACCTTCCGCGGATTTACCAAGGGCGAGACTGTGATCGAGATCTCCTTCTCCGCCGAGGCCGAGCTGGTGGGACGTCCGCACCGCATGAGCTGCCTGCGCTACGGCTCTCTCATCTTCTCCCTGCCCGTGAAGGCCGAGGTCACTCCCGTGGAGTACACCAAGAACGGCATCGAGCGCAAGTTCCCCTACTGCGATTACAACTACAAGGGTATTTCGGATTGGAATTTCGGATTCGCCGACACTACCTTTGTGGTGGAGGAGCGCGAGATGGGTGAGCGCGCCTTCTCGGAGAGCCAGCCTCCCCTTTGCATCAAGGCAACGCTCAGCCACATCGACTGGGGCTATGCCGACGGCTACGAGACCGTTTGTGCCGCTACTCCCCAGAGCCGCCGTCCCTTGGACGAGGGCGCTGAGTATGAATTGATCCCCTACGGCTGCACGCATCTCCGCATGACCGAAATGCCCCTGCTGTAAGTCCTTTTCAGGGACGGAGACCAAAACGTTCTTCGTCCCCTTTTTTTTGAAAAAATCCCCAAAAGGCTCTTTACAAGCCTACCAAATTGTGGTATACTGTTTCCAAAGAATGTCCCTCAACACCCACAAAAAGGAGATTGACATGGAACATATTTCGATCATGCAAAGCGACGACCTGTTCGGCAATTTCTGCTGGCCGAGCGTGGCGCGTCTTTCCGACGGACGTCTCATCGCCGTTTGCTCGGGAAACCGTTTGGCGCACGTCTGCCCCTTCGGCAAGGTGGTGGCAAGCTACTCTGAGGACGAGGGACGCACATGGAGCGAGCCGACCGTTCTCATTGATACCCCCTTGGATGACCGTGACGCCGGCATCACCCCCTACAAGGACGGCTTTATCATCACCACCTTCAACAACACCCGCGCCTTCCAGCATTCGCACATCACCGCCCACCCGATATCCCCCGAAAAGGACAAGCGGATCCTCGACCGCTTGGAGCAGATCACCGACGAAGACGAAGCAACCTATTTCGGCGCGTCCTACTATATCTTTGACAAGGACGGCAAGGAGACCCTTCACGGCTACCTTCCCATCTCCTCCCCTCACGGCATGACCGTGTTGGCCGACGGTCGGTTGATGTATGTGGGACGCATGGCGGCAGGCTCCCGTTATGCGGATGTGACCGATTTCAACCGCATCGGCGTGATATTCAGCGAGGACGGCGGCTTGACCTTCGGCGAGGTCACATGGATCGACCTGCGGCTCGATCGTTTCCCCAAGACCGCCATCTACTGCGAGCCTCACGGCATTGGTCTTGCGGATGGAAAAATCCTGATCCAGTACCGCTTGGAGGGACACGGAGAGCCCTTCACGGTTCATCAATCGGTTTCCACCGACGGCGGCAAGAGCTTCACCGTCCCCGAGCCCCTCTCAATCCCCGAGGACACGATGAGCGGCTCGCCCCCTCACATGCTGCAAACTAAAAACGGCGACGTGATCCTGACCTACGGCTACCGTCTCAAGCCCTACGGACAACGTGCTCGCATCAGCCATGACGGCGGCGCGACATGGGGACGCGAGATCATTCTCCGTGACGACGGATTGAACTGGGATCTCGGCTATCCCGCCACCGTTGAGCTTCTCAACGGCAGCCTTCTCACCCTGTACTATCAGATCCCCGCCGGCAAGGAGAACCGCGCCATCCTCGCCACGATTTGGGATTATAAGTGAGGAAAAGACCTTGGAGGGGAGACCCCTTCGCGGCAAGGTGCCGCTCCCAATGATCGGGGGATGTAAGCGAAAATCTTTCGCTTCATACCTCGATGGGGATGCTATCAAAACATAGCAAAGGGAAAGAAAGAGTCTCCCCTCCAAGCCTCCCCTCTACCAAGAACCTCCAAAGAGGATTTTATTGGAATGGTTTGCCGAATTCGCATTGTTTTTGTTCAATTCGGACAATATTTTAGCATTATATTTGTCAAATCAAACAATTGACAGATATATGTGGGTATGCTATACTGATAATAGGATAAGATCCAACCGAAGTCGGATCGCTGAAAAACCGCTGCCAAAGCGATTCGCTTTGGCAGCGGTTTGCTTTCTTCATTCAAACGAACAGGAGGGAATCCCCATGAACAGTTGAGAAAGATTCCAAGATTCAAAGCTATACAGAAAGGAGAGAAAACATGCAAACAAAACGCCTATTCAGTTTTTTAGCAGGTTTATTGAGTTTGGCAATGCTTTTGCCGCTTAGTTCCTGCACACAAAAAGGGGGAGGTGGAGTGGAAACATCTGCCGTTCAAACAACCGAGGAAACGACTTTGCAAAGTCCAATAGAGGATCGTGGTGCGGTGATTCCGCATAGCAAAGCAATGCTGAGTTTAAAAAACAACTGGGAAAACTACGACGAGGAACAAAAACGAATATATGATTATTCCCTCTTTGAGGATTGGCATGAAGGCGACCATGCGCGGAAAGAGGGGGAAGACAGTAAAGAAGAAAACGAAAAATATCTGATAAAGGTTTTTTGGGAAGACGAATATGATTTAACTATCATGTCTGTCCAAGGGCTATGCTTTTGGCTTTCTGATATTGTCTATTTTTCAAGAGAAGAAAAAATGATGGTTTGCTGGTTTACTACCGAACAAATGCTAACTTTAGCAGCAGAGGAGCGTATGATCACGATTCCCCCCACTAGCAGCGGTATCTACTTTAGTTGGCCGTCGGTACCTGAGGAAGATTTTCCTGCAAACGTTCGCTTTGAAGCAGCAAGAGGATTTTTGGATTCTTGAAAGAATCGGGCTTTCCCTACCAAAAAACTCCAAAGAGGACACCAAAATGCCTCGCATTTGGTGTCCTCTTTGGAGTATTTTTTAGGGGAGGTATTGGTTTTTAGTTGGGGCGGCTACGCATTTTTGAATTTTGTCATGCAAGGGCATTCTTTTTTTGAAAAGGCATTGTCATCACAAGCCCTTCTTCTTTGTCCAATACATCGGAATCTTCGTCATAAGATTCCCATGTTGAAAGTCCACCCATCAAAATTTCACCTTCACTTGAAATAATACATCTAAAAAACTCGCCGTATCTCATGTCGTATAAATAATGCTTTGCCGTTACGAGCCAAGCACCCGATTGAGGATCATAATAAACCGATCTTTGATAGGGGGAATACCATTTTAATACCTTTTCCGTCCCTAAACCAGAAAAATCCTCGCTCCATTGCATTTCTGCAATTTTATATGCATCCGAATAGGTTTGCGGAATGTCATATTTTCCTAATGTGTTTTGAGCGCGTCGAATTTCTTCTGAATAATCATCCAAACAGAATTTCCCCTTATCCATCGGAAGCACGCATAGGATGTACAAAGCCAAATGAAGCAGAATTCCAAGAAAAACGAATAAACATATTGCGAATACGCGGCGTTTCATTGTTTTCTCCTTTCCTTCATGAAAACGCTCCTGCCGAACCGTCACCTTCTAAGCAGAAAGCCGATCAGGGCTATTCCAAACCACAAAAAGCCAATTGCGGAGGTAACGATCATCAGCACATACGTGTGTTTCTTATATTTCTCCAAAGAAAGGTGATACTGAAAAAATTTCTTCATCGTATTGTGTCCGAACGAAAAGAAGTCCCTCGGCTTTAACGCATTCTTATGCTCGTACCAAAGAATGATACTTAGCAATAAGAACACGAATGCTCCTCCAAACCATAGATAAAAGGATTGACAGATGAAGTGAACCACCAACGAAAGACCACAGGACACGTAAAGGACTATAAGAAATTTTTTCAACGAAATGTCCTCCAAGAATGTTTTTTCGGTTCTCCGTTTTTAAACGCTCATCCACAGCTGAAAATGAACACAAAAATGAGCAAGCCATAAAATGACATTTACAAAAATCGTTACGGCAGTCAAAATTGTATATTTCGCAGGAGTTCCTTCAACACCATCTTTTATAAGAATCCAAATACAGAGAATTGGCTCAATCGGTACGACGATGGGAATTAAAAAATTAACGATCAGAAAATATTTAAGCAAAAAAGTAAAATACCAATCAGGAATGCTTAAAATAACCAATATCGTTCCAATTCCCCACAACAACCAATAAAGAATGCAAATAGCAAGATGGATGAATCTTACTCTTTTTAAAGCTTGGCTCATGTGAATACTCCTTTCCTTCATAAAAATTTGCTGGTTCTCCGTTTTCATTATAGCATATTCCCACGCCTGCGTCAAGTGAATTGCACAAATTATTCGTTTGAAAGTCATCTTATATAGAGCAAAACAGCCAAATGACAAGTCCGAAATGCAATACCGCGACCTTTGAAATCCAACGCCTACCCAAGTCGGAGGCCAAGCGGTCTTAGGAAGACAAAAGC
>JAZSKO010000126.1:0-8739 GCA_045534875.1 Eubacteriales bacterium
ATTTCCTTTCCTATTTATTATTGTCCGAACAGCGAGGGTGACCATTGCAACAGGCTCCGTCTTGTTTACTTTTTTGAAACCGATGCTTGTGCTGTGAGGGGAACCCGCGCGAGCTCCTCCGCGGTTCCGTCCCCGTCGGTATCGCAGAAAAAGACCGCCTGACCCACAACCTCACCTGCCTCCACCGAGGCATAGAGAAAGCGAGGCGTTTCCACCGTCATCTCGATCGGGGGTGCGGACACCGACAGCGAATAGACCGCCGAATCAGGGTTGCTCGCGATCACGGCGTCGTCCACACCTCCCACCACGGGGATCGGGACACAGATCCCGTTTGCCTCGCAAAACGTGACCGCTCTCCGTTGCGTGAAGCCATAGTCGAGCATGGCGGTGTGATCCTGCCAATCGTTTGGGGCGTTGAGCGTCACGGCGATCAGCCGCACACCGTCTCTCTCTGCGGCGGAAACCAGGCAACGTCCGCTTTTCTTGGTGTAGCCGGTCTTCACGCCGATCGCACCCTCATAAAAGCGAAGCATCTTGTTGTGATTGATAAGAAGACGAACGCCATCCGTCCCATCGTGCGGAATGGTGGTCTTTCGCGTGGAAACGATCCGGCAGAGAAGGGGATCGTCAAGAGCCGCCCGCGCGATCAGGGCAAGCTCATGCGCGGTGGTGAAATGCCCCTCCTGATCCAATCCGTGCGGATTTTGAAAGCAGGAGTCGAAAAGCCCCAGCTCGGTTGCCATCTGGTTCATCTGCGCGGCAAAGGCCTCCACGCTCCCCGAAAGTCCCACCGCGATCGCCACCGCCGCGTCGTTTGCCGATTCCAGCAAAAGGGCGTACAGAAGCTGCTCCAAGGTCAGCGTTTCGCCCGCCGTCAGATAGATCGACGAGCCCTCCACGCCAACCGCCTCCTCCGAAACGGTGATCGTGGTTTCGGCAGGCGCGAGCCGACGTGCGGTGAGCGCGGTCATGATCTTGGTGGTGCTTGCCATGGGAAGCACGCGGTCGCTCTCTTTCTCGAACAACACGTCCCCCGATTGCGCGTCCAAGAGACAGGCGCTTTGCGCGGAGACGCTTGGCGGCTCGCTTTGTGGCGTGACCGCGCTTGTGGGAAGCAGAAAGAGGTGACCGAGCAGGATGACCGCGAGAAGCAGGGAAAGAAGCTTGCCATGCGTCAACATAAGAAAACCTCCGAAAACAGACAGATTCACTCATGTATATGCTCTCGGCGGCGGTATTATGAAAGGCATCGGCACACGACACGGCAACAGTGAAACGGCGGGAGAAGCCAATGCCTCTCCCGCATTCGGTTGCTTATTTCTTCTTTTTGTCCTTTTTGCGACCCTTCTTGGGGGTATCCTCGTCGTCAACATCCTCAAAGACCACCTCGTCCTCGGCAGGGGTAGGCTCGGCAGGCTCTGCCTCCTCCTCGTCCTCGTCACCAACGAAGGCGGCGCGGATGCGTCCGATGATCTCGGGAGCGCGGTTGATGACGTCTGCGATCTGCTCAACGGGACCCATCTCGGTGGGCGCGACGGGGATCATCTCCACGCGACCCTCGGGATAGATGGTCAAAAAGCCGAGAGGCAGAACGGTAACGCCGGTTCCGCCGCCTGCTCCAAAGCTCTTTTTGGCGGCCTCGGATGCGGGCAGATCCAATCCTCCGGAGGCAAAGCCCATGGAGACCTTGGAAACGGGGATCACGGTGATGCCGTTGCTGAGCTGGATCGGCTGACCCACCACGGTGTCGGTATCCATGACCGAGCGAACGTCCTTCATGGCGTTGTTGATGATTTCCTTGATGGAGCTTTGATTTTCCATAGCATACAATCCTTTCTTTCTATCAATCAATTCATTTTTACCAAACGGTTAGACCGCGCGAGCGGAGTGTTTTGCCGCCTTTTTCGCCGCGCGCTTTTTTGTACGCTTGGCGGCTTTTTTGTAGGCGGCGGCTCTCTCATCGTCGATGCCGTTCATCACGGCAAAATAGAGCAAAAGTGCCTTGATGACACGCATCCGAAGGACGATGTCCACATCGACCGATGGAGTGGTGGAGAGATAGTCGGGGGTAACGGTCATGGCGTTGTCGGATCGCTCCACGGGGGCGATGTGATCCTGAATGAGCTGCCACAGGCTCGTGGTCACGCCAACCGTCGCACCGTAGAGCAGGGCGGTCTTGGCGGCATCGTCCGAGGCGACGCGAATGGCAAAGCGGTTCACGCGGATCCGCAGCTTGCCGCGAAGCTCTCGGCAGACCAGTTGTAGAATATGAAGAACCATTTGCAGGTTTTCCAAAAGATTGGGCTGCGGTCGGCCTGCCATCACCCGTTTTTGCTTTTCCTTGCTTTTCTTTTGGCTTTGCACAAGCTGTCGTTCCGTTTTACTGGGCTCACCGTCGCGAAAGAGCGGGATGGGAATGCCCAAGAGATAGAAGACAGCATCCAGGCGATTCTTCCAAACGATGCGAAGGCGCACCCTTCCGAAGAAGACCAAAAGAATGACGAGAAGCAAAAGAGTCAGCAGAACGCCCAAAATGATCAGCAATGGTTTGAGCATGCATTCACTCCTTTGATGGATTTGAGGGAGAGATCAGATCTCGGTGGGAAGCTCATCTGAGCCGTCCTGCGTGTCGTCAACGGGATCGAGAGTCTCGGAGGCAGGGATCCCATCGTCCTCGGTATCATGAGGCTCGGTGTATTCGCTTCCTTCCGCGAGGTCGCTCTCGGCCTCCTCCTCGATGCGGAGCTGCTCAGCCTGCGCGGCAACGCTGAGCGCCTCGGTCTCGGGAAGCTCGTCGAGCGAGCGGATCCCGAACACGCGCAAGAATTTATCGGTGGTCACATAGAGCATCGGTCGACCGGGGGCATCCAATCTGCCCGAGGCCTCGATCAGACCCTTGTCAAGCAGAGAGCCGACGGCATAAGAGCTATCCACACCGCGGATCATATCCACGAAGGTACGCGTGACAGGCTGGTTATAAGCCACGACCGCCAACACCTCCATCGACGACGCCGAGAGATTTCCTCCGCGACGAATGCCAAGTGCCTCGCGGATGTAGGGGGCGTAGACCTCCTTGGTGGCGAGCTGACAGGTGGTGGGGTAGAGCAAGAGCTGAATCCCGTGGGTATTGTTCTCGGTCTGGTATTGCTTGGCAAGCTCCCGAACCATCTCCTTGATGTCCTTTACCGAAAGGGAGAGGACCTCGGCCAGCTTATCGTATCGAACGGGATAGCCGGCGGCGTAGAGGATGGCCTCAATGGCCTGTTGCACCTCGACGGCACTCTCCAAGGGCTCCAAGATCGGAGCCGATTGCTTTTTATCTTCCATGATTGCTTGTGTTCCTTCTTTTATTTATTGTCCGTCTCGCCGAACTCCTTTGCTCGGCTTGCCATGTGGCGAACGATCTCGTCCATATCCAGACCAATATCGTCCAAGAGATCATCGTCCTGCTCGGAGAGCTGATCCTCCAGCATGGCGGCGATTTTGGCCTCTTCCTCCAGATCACGGTCATCGGAGGGAGGCTCGGCGTCGGGAGTGGAAGGCATTTGACCGTCGCCCGCAAGAGCCGCCAATCGCTTTTCCTCGGCGCGTTTTGCCCGTTCCTCGGCGCGCAGACGCTTCTTTTCGGCAAGCCGTTGCTCGCGCAGGATGCGTCGTTGCTCGCGGTGCATCTCGGCCTTCGAGGAGAGCGGAATCGGCTCGTCGCTGTCGGGTAGCTTGTTTTTGGGCGTTTCGGGGGCATCGGGATCCTCCGTATTCACGGCGAATACCGTATTCGTTCCGTGAACGGCGTCCTCATAGGAGATCTCTTCGATCAGAATGCGCCGCACCTTCACCAGCTCCAAGATCCCCAAGAAAATGGCGATCAGGTCGGGAAGGGAGGTTGCGTCCGAGAGAAGCTCCTTCATGGAGGTTGCCTTCTTTCGCTCCATGCGGTGCAGAATGCCCACGATCTTGATCTCCACAGGCACGATCGGCTTTGCGATCATGGGAGCGAAGACCGCCTTTTCCTCCTTGGGACGGCTCTCGTTCGCGGCAATGATGCGACGGACGGCCAAGCAGAGGGATGTGACCTGCTGATCGGCAACGTAGGAGGTATCCATGGTGATCTCGTCGGTGTCCTTGACCATGCGTCCGCTGAACACCTTGTAAAGCTCGGCCATCTTCACCGCCGCCTGCTTTGCCTGCTGATAGCGTAAAAGGGCGTCGGCCAGCTCGGCTCTGGGATCCTTTTCCTCCGCCTCGGGACGGGGAAGGAGCATCTTGCTTTTGATCCGCATCAGCTCGCTTGCCATAACGATGAATTCCCCTGCGATCTCCATGTCCATGCTCTGCACCTGTTTCAGGTAGGAGAGATATTGGTCACAGATCAGAGAAATGGGGATGTCCTCAATATTCACTTTGTTCTTTTGGATCAAGGTCAAGAGAAGGTCCAAAGGCCCTTCAAACTGAAATTGCTCCAGCTTATAGGTGAGGGTTTCCATGAAAACTCCTTGGTGTTACAATGATAGAAGGGGATGCGATCATCCCAAAAGGGCAGATAGAATTCCGTTTGCGATGGGGAGGTAGATCAGGTCGGATAGTGTTTCCGCGATCCACCCAAAGGGAGAAAGACCGAAACGGGAAAGCAACATCATCGCGATCAGTACGCCGAACAGGATCTGCCGCTCGTATTGCATGATCTTGAAGTAGGTCTTGGTTGGAAGGAATGCCAGCATGATGCGTGACCCATCAAAGGGAGGCACGGGGATCATGTTGAAGGCCATATAGAGGAAATTGATCTGCGACGTGTAGAGTAGAGCGGACGACAACAGATTCAAGGCATTTTTTACAAAATCAGGAACAGACGGAATCCCCAAAAGCTCGGCTGACATACCCATTTGATCGGGGATAGAGAAATAGTAGGCAAAACAAGCACTCACGCCTGTCAGAACCGCAAACAAAATCCCCATGATCAGATTGGAAAGCGGCCCTGCCAGAGCCGAGATGACCATTCCGCGCTTTGGATTGCGGAAATAGCGCGTGTTGATGGGGACGGGCTTTGCCCAACCGTAGCCAAAGATCAAAAGGGCAAAAAAGCCAAGCGGATCCAAATGCTTTAAGGGGTTAAGGGTCAGCCGCCCTAAATTATACGCGGTAGGGTCACCGCATTTCCATGCGGCGTAGCCATGCGCCGTTTCGTGGACGGAAAGAGCCAGCATCATCCCGGGAAGCGTCAGCAGAAGGGACAAAAGGATCGTTTGGATATTTTCTCCCGACGTAAGGATGGAGAGTAGCATAACAAAAAACTCCTATCTTGGAAAAGGGATTCGAAGGAGATCAGAGCTTGACCCCCGTAAAGGCGGCGATCTGCTTCCAAAGCTCGTTTCGTCCCTCGGTTTTCAGAGCGGAATAGAACAGGACGGGAACGTCGCTCGGAATGAGCGGATGGTTGCGAAGCCGCTCCTCGGCCTGCCTCCGCTCGGTGGCGTTGAGCTTATCCGACTTGGTGGCCACCACCAAAAAGGGAAAGCCTGCCTGCGTCAGGTAGTCGAGCATCATCTCGTCATCGGCGGTGGGACCCACGCGGCTGTCGATGAGCTGGATCACGGGGCGAATGCGATCGGCATTCGGATTGTTGGTAAAATACCCATCGGTGAGCTGTGACCATACCGCCTGATCCTCTGCCCGACGCTTGGCAAAGCCGTAGCCCGGCAGATCGACGAAAAAGAGCTTGGAGTCGATGTCATAAAAGTTGACGGTGATGGTCTTTCCGGGAGCGGAGCTGACTCGCGCCAGCGATTTTCTCCCCAAAAGCGAATTGATGAGCGAGCTTTTTCCAACGTTGGAGCGACCCGAAAAGGCCACCTGCGGAATGGGATCGCCGGGGAACTGCCGAGGCAGTCCCGCGCTGATCCGAAGCGATACGTTATGAAGGTTCAAAGCCATACGGTTTTTTCCTTTCGGTCATGCCATCTCGCCGTCAAAGACGCGCGATGGGCTGTTGGTTGTTCAGACGGGTGTCAAACAGGGAGGCCGCCACGCTCTCCTCGGCGCGCAGAGGGGTGTCGCTGAGGGGAAGCAGGGCGTTTTCCAAGACCTCCTCGATCCGTCGGCAGGGCACGAAGGTGAGCGTCTCCTTTGCCATCGGGTCGATCTCGTCAAGATCCCGCAGATTGTCGTGGGGGATCAAAACGGTGGTGGCTCCGGCGGTATAGGCCGCCATGGTCTTTTCCTTCAAGCCACCGATCGCAAGCACCTTTCCGCGCAGGCTGATCTCGCCTGTCATGGCAATGTCGCGGCGAACGGGACGTCCCGTCAAGGCGCTGATCAGAGCCGTCACCATGGTAACGCCTGCGGAGGGGCCGTCCTTCGGAGTGGCTCCCTCGGGGAAGTGGATGTGAATATCCTTTGTTTTGTAGAAATCGGTCGGGATGCCGTAGCGCGACGCCACCGAGCGAACGTAGCTCACCGCGATCTGCGCGGATTCCTTCATCACGTCGCCCAAGGAGCCCGTGGTCTCGATCTTTCCGCTACCGTCCAGAACCGCGACCTCAACGCGCAAAAGCGTGCCGCCCAGCTCGGTGTAGGCAAGACCGTTTACCGTACCGATCTCGTCGATCTCCTCCACGACCTCGGGAAGGAGCTTTCGCGCGCCGAGATAGCGGGAAACATCTGCCTGTCCAACGGTGATGGAGCGGATGGATTCCTCCAAGATGCGTCGGCCGGTCTTGCGGCAGAGCGTGGCGATCGTGCGCTCCAGATTTCGCACGCCTGCTTCACGGGTGTAATAGTCCACGATCTCCTCCAAGGCCTCGTCGGTGATCTTGACCTGTCGACGTGTCAGACCGTGACGGCGAAGCTGCTTGGGGATCAGATATTGCTGTGCGATGCTCATTTTTTCCCGCTTGGTGTAGATCCCCAGCTCGATGATCTCCATACGGTCGATCAAGGGGCGCGGGATGCCCTCAAGCGTGTTTGCCGTGGCAAGGAACATGCAGTCCGAGAGATCGAAGGGAAGCTCCACGAAATGGTCACGGAAGCTCTTGTTCTGCTCGGCGTCCAAGACCTCAAGCATGGCCGAGGTGGGGTCTCCGTGGCTGTCTCTGCCCATTTTGTCGATCTCATCCAGAAGGATCAGAGGATTGCGAACGCCTGCCTGCGTCAGCCCGTGAATGATGCGGCCGGGCATGGCGGCGATATAGGTTTTTCTGTGACCGCGTATGTCGGCCTCGTCACGCACACCGCCCAGCGAGATCCGCACGTATTTGCGGTTCATGGCGCGGGCGATGGAGGCGGCGATGGAGGTCTTTCCAACGCCGGGAGGGCCAACGAGGCACAGGATCTGATTGCGAAGCTCGGGATTGAGCTGCTTCGCGGCGATATACTCCACGATGCGCTCCTTCACCTTTTCCAGACCGAAGTGGTCGGCATCCAACGTCTTTTGAACGGCGCGGAAGCTCACGCGATCCTTCGTCGTCTTGGTCCATGGAATATCCAGACAAATGTCAAGATAGTTGGCGATCACGGTTGCCTCGGCCGAGCCGAAGGGAGCCTTGGAGAGACGGTCGGCCTCTTTGAGCAGCTTTGCCTCCACCGCCTCGGGCAAAGCGCTTTCCCGAATGCGCTTGATGAATTCCTCGGCATCCGAGCCCTCGCCCAGCTCCTCTTGGATCACCTTGATCTGCTCGCGCAGATAGTATTCCTGCTGGTTGCGGTTCATGCGTTCATTCACCCTGCGGCGAATGTAGGCCTCCTCCTCCAAGATGGCGGATTCCTTCTCCAACAGAAGCAGAAGGGTCTCCACGCGATGGAAGGGATCGAAGCATTCCAAAACCGTTTGCTTATCGGGAACGCGAACCAAAATATTAGCGGCGATGAAATCGGCAAGCATACCGGGATTTTCAATGGATGCGGCAACGCCGATCAGGTCGGCAGAGCCGGAGGGCAAAAAGCGAAGGTTATCGTCGAGCGCGGCCATCAATTCCCGCACACAAGCGGCTCCGCGGATGCCTCCGTTGTCGGGCATGGTAATGGTCTTGCAGATCAGATCAGCCTCGATCCAATCGGTTTGCTCACGGTAAGCGGAGACCATCGCGCGCGAGAAGCCCTCGGCGATGATGCGCGTGCTTCCCTCGGGACTGCGGAGCATCTGCTTGATCTTGGCAACGGTTCCCACGCGATAGAGCTGGTTGAGCTCGGGGTTCGCGCTGGGGGAAAGCCCCTCGGGGGCCGTGACCAGAAAGAGGAAGGCACCGGATTTGGCGGCCGCCTTTACAGCGGCAGACGAGAGATCGTCGGTGATCTCAAAATTGATCGGAACAGAAGGGAACGCCACCGCGCCGTGAAGAACGGCAACGGGAAGCGTGATCTGCTCGGCTTTTTCAATGTAAGAGGGCATACTGGATCCTTTCAAAGGGGCGTTTTTCATAAAAAGCCATATTTATCACATTATTATAGCACACTTTCCTGTAAATTTCCATAGGTTTTGGAAAAAAAGTTCCCCGAATGAGAAATTTTCTTTCCTTTATTTTTACAAAAGCAGACTCTTTTCGGAAAAAAGGACGAAAAAAGCCGAGGATGCAAGAAAAGGGGATCTTGGCATCCGCGGCGAGAAAGACATTAAAATTGCACACCGACCGTTTCACTTCTGCGCAGAAGATGTCATAAGCTTGGCATTTCGCAGAGATGAGCTTCGCAGTGTGCAACAAAGGGAACCTGCCGGCTCTTGCCGACAGCATACCTATTATACCGCATTTT
>JAZSKO010000113.1:0-4809 GCA_045534875.1 Eubacteriales bacterium
GTCTGCCTCACCTGTTGGCTCCCATCGTGCTGACGCCGAAGGATGCCGCAGGCGCGTTGCAGGCCGCCGTGGAGGAGATGGAAAACCGCTTCTCTCGCATTCAGGACGTCGGCGTTCACGACATTGCCGGCTACAACCGCGCCGCCGATAAGGATCCCGATCTGCCTCATATGCCGCACGTGGTCATTATCATCGACGAGCTCGCCGATCTGATGATGACGGCGCGTGACGAGGTGGAGGATTCCATCTGTCGCTTGGCGCAAAAGGCGAGAGCCGCCGGTATGCACATCATCGTGGGTACACAGCGTCCCTCGGTGGATGTCGTCACGGGTCTGATCAAGTCCAACATCCCCTCGCGTATCGCTTGTACGGTGCGCTCACAGGTGGACTCGCGTACCATTCTCGATTTCGCGGGCGCGGAAAAGCTCCTTGGTAAGGGAGATATGCTCTTTGCCCCCATCGGCGCGATGAAGCCCACGCGTGTGCAGGGTGCGTTCGTCTCCGAGGACGAGGTGGAGAAGATCTGCGAATTCATTCGCGTGACCAACGGTACAGCCGTTTACGATGAAAACTTCATCAACAAGATGAAGGAATACTCCGAGCAGTTCGGCAAGAAGGGCAGTAAGGCCGAGAGCGATTCCTCTCTCCCCACGGGTGAGGGCGACAACAAATATGTAGACGCCATTCGCATCGGTATTGAGGAAAATCGCGTTTCCACCTCCCTGCTCCAACGAAAACTGGGCATTGGCTACGGCCGAGCCGCCAAGATCATTGACCGTATGGAGGAGGAGGGGCTTGTCTCCAAGCCCGACGGCGCAAAGCCGCGCAGTATCCTGATCACCGCGGAGCAGTTCATTGAACGCTACGTGGAGGGAGACGCCGGCAAGGGCGGCGAGGATATTTAACGTGACACGCACCCCCCCAAAAGCCCCTCCGAGGCAGAGCCTCGGAGGGGCGGTCTCGGCTCTGGGAGTCATTGCTTCGTTGGCGCTCCTCTTTTTCGTTCTGGCAGGGCTTTTTTCGGTTTCGCTTGCCGAGACCACACACATGACCACCGAAAACCCTGTCCAAGAGTGCGTCACCTACGAAAAGGACTCACCCCTTCTTGTTCTGCTGTTTGTTCTGTTGTTCCTCGGCATTTGCGTCGGCCTTTGGCTTCTCGTCCGACGTCTGCCGTCCGCGATCCTGATCCCTGCCTGCTCGCTTGGCGTGGCGATCCTTGGAATCGTGTTCGTCGCGACCTCGCAATCCGCTCCCACGCATGATTCCTATATCGTGTCGAACGCCGCCTATCTTGCCTCCATCGGGGATGGGACGGGCGTTGGCTCGGACTATTTCCTTCGCTTCCCCTTCCAGCTCGGCTACGTTCTTTGGAGCGAGCTTTGGATCAGGGTCTTGGGGACGGGGGATCATTCCCTTTCCTTGCAGATCGTGAACGTTCTCTGCCTGTCGGGGGCTTACGCGGCGCTTCTTTTGACGGCGCGCGCCCTGTTTGGCGACGGACGCGCTCTGCGTCTGTGCGCGATCTTGTGTCTGCTCGCGCCCCAGCCCATCCTCTTTTGCAGCTTCACCTACGGCACGGTCCCGGGGCTTCTGTTCGCCTCGCTCGCCGTTTGGCAAACAGTGACCCTTTGGGAGTCCAAGCATCCCGTTTGGCGCGGTCTTGCGGTCGCGCTTTCGCTCGGCATCGCGGTCGCCTTGAAAAAGAACAATCTGATCCTGTGCGTGGCGATCCTGTTCGTGCTCCTTCTCCGTCTGTTTTCGGCTAAACCAAGGGACGGATGGCAAAAAAGGCTCGCCTGTCTCGTCTGCATCCCCCTCTGCGTCCTCGCCGTTCTCGCGATCCCGAAGGGCGCGCAGATGCTCTACGAGACGCGCTTCGAGCTTTCCTTCGGCCGCGGCATTCCCATGTCCTCTTGGGCGGCGATGGGGCTTCACGATTCCTTCATCGCGCCCGGATGGTACGATGCGCGCTACACGGTCCAGCTCTTTTCGGAGTGCGGAATGGACACCGATGAGACTCATCGACGCGCCTTGGAGGTGATCGGCACGCGGCTCAACGAGCTGGACGCCGACCTTCCCTCAGCCGGACGCTTTTTCTCGGAAAAGATCAAAAGCCAATGGAACGAGCCGAGCTTCCAGAGTATTTGGACCAATCAGGTTCGGGGACAGTACGGCGAAAAGGTCTTTCCCGCCGCTTGGATCTGCGGCAGGGGCGAGGCTCTGACGAAGGGCTTTATGAATACTCTTGTTTCCTTCGTCTATCTGTTTTCGGCGGTGGGAGCGATCTTTCTGCTTCGCCGTCGGTGTCCCGAGGATGCCCTGATCCCCACGTGGGTCCTCGGCGGCTTCCTCTACCACACCATCTTTGAGGCAAAATCCCAGTATATCCTTCCGTATTTCGTCCTTCTGTTGCCGCTGGCCGCCTTTGGCGTCTCGTCTCTGATCGGGCTTGTCTCGCATCTGATCCGCTTGATGAAAAGGAGAAAGAAAGTCGAGCCGACACCGTCCTGCCCCGAGGAGGCCGAGGATCCCTCGCACGCCGTGATCTGGCTGGAATACGGCTTTGGCATGCGCCGAGAGAACGTCAAACGGAAAAAATGGCGAATCTATCTAAAAAACCGGTGAAAAAATAGGTGGATTTTTTTAAAAAAGCTATTTACAAACAGAGGTTTGTGTGGTATAATATAGATGTATGACGTTCGCTCGGTTCTCGGATAACGGTTTTGGGAGTGCTCCAAAACATTTCACCCACCGAGGGCTGGGTCAACGCATAAAATATTTTTTTGAAAGGTGAAAACCAACATGAAAGAAGCAAAGCAAACCATCATCGAGCAGTACGCTATGCACGAGGGCGACACCGGTTCTCCTGAGGTTCAGATCGCTATTCTGTCCTCCCGGATCGCCAACCTCACCGAGCACCTGAAGGCCAACAAGAACGACTTCCACAGCCGTCGCGGTCTTCAAAAGATGATCGGTCGCAGAAGAAACCTCCTCAACTATCTGCAAAACACAGATATTGAGCGTTACCGCGCGATCGTCGCAAAGCTGGGCCTGAGAAGATAATACGATCGGGAGTGAGAGCAACGGCAGGTTCCGTTGCTCCGCTCCCGTCGTGTATTTTTTCGACTCATCAAGCCAGTTTTCCCTCTCACGGGCGATTTAGCAGTTACCCATGCTCCCGAACCATGCGCACAGGCTCGGCGGTATGGGTAAGTGCTAAACCTCCGTGAGGAACAAATAAAAACAAAATTCATTGAAAACGGAGGAATATCATGTCCAATCCCATCAGCTCGCCCATTCAGTTCCAAAACTACAAGGTGTTCCGTTACACCCTCGCCGGCCGTCCCCTCGTGATCGAGACCGGAAAGATGGCAGGCCTTGCAAACGGCTCGGTCCTCTGCCGCTACGGTGACACCGTTGTCCTCTGCTGCGCGACCGCTTCCGAAAAGCCCCGCGACGGCATTGATTTTCTGCCCCTTTCGGTCGATTTCGACGAGAGAATGTACGCCGCAGGTAAGATCCCCGGCGGTTATCTCAAACGCGAGGGTAAGCCCTCCGAGAAGGCAGTCCTCACCTCCCGTGTGATCGACCGTCCCATTCGTCCCCTGTTCCCCAAGGATCTTCGCAACGACGTTGCCCTGACCCTGACCGTGATGTCGGTCGATCCCGATTGCTCTCCCGAGATCACCGCTATGATCGGCGCATCCACCGCCCTCTCCATCTCCGACATTCCGTGGAACGGCCCGATCGGCGGCGTGTTCATGGGTCTGGTGGACGGCGAGATCGTGGTGAACCCCAACGCCGAGCAGCAGAAGAAGAGTGATTTGCAGCTCACCGTTGCCGCCTCCATGAAGAAGGTGGTGATGATCGAGGCAGGCGCAAATCAGGTGGATGACGACACCATGTACCGCGCGATCATGATGGCGCATGAGGAGATCAAGCAGCTGCTTGAGTTCATCAACGGCATCATCGACGAGGTCGGTAAGCCCAAGTTTGCATACCCCTCCTGCGAATTGGATCACGATATGTTCGACGAGATCTTCGCCTTCTGTGAGAAGGACGTGATGGAGGCTCTCGACACCGATGACAAGACCGTACGTGACGCCAAGATGGTTCCGATCAAGGATGCCATTTTGGAGAAGTTCACCGAGAAATATCCCGCGATCCCCGGCATGATGGACGAGCTGGTCTACAAGATCCAGAAGAAGATCGTGCGTCGTTGGCTGCTCGTGGACAAGAAGCGCGTGGACGGCAGACGCATGGATCAGATCCGTCCCTTGGGAAGCGAGGTTGGTATTCTGCCCCGCGCCCACGGCTCGGGACTCTTTACCAGAGGTCAGACGCAGGTGCTCACCGTGGCGACCCTCGGCACGCTTTCTGAGGCACAGATGCTCGACGGTATCGACAGCGAGACCTCCAAGAGATATATGCACCACTACAATATGCCCGGCTTCTCCACCGGAGAGGCAAAGCCGGTTCGCAGCCCCGGACGCCGTGAGATCGGTCACGGAGCATTGGCTGAGCGCTCGCTCATCCCCGTGCTTCCCTCCGAGGATGAGTTCCCCTATGCGATCCGTCTCGTGTCCGACGTGGTATCCTCCAACGGTTCCACCTCGCAGGGCTCGGTCTGCGGCTCGACCCTGGCACTCATGGATGCAGGTGTGCCGATCAAGGCTCCCGTTGCCGGTATCTCCTGCGGCCTGATCACCGCTGAGGACGGCTCTTGGGACACCATGCTGGAGATTAAGGGCTTGAGTCAATTGAACGGCGACATGGACTTCAAGGTTGCCGGAACCCACGCAGGCA
>JAZSKO010000185.1:0-4817 GCA_045534875.1 Eubacteriales bacterium
GAAGGGCAAAACGTCTTTTGCTACACCATGAAGAACTATTCGGGCATGACCGCCACGATCTGTGAGTTTGGCGGCGCCATTACCGAGATCCGCGTGCCGGATAAGTACGGCAGACATTCGGACGTGGTGGCAGGCTACGACTCCCTGCGTGATTACGTGCAGGCAGGCGGCTATCTTGGCGCGCTTGTGGGACGTACCGCAAACCGCATTGCCAACGGTCGCTTCACCCTCGACGGTGAGACCTACCGCATCTTCCAGAACGATGGACAGAATTCGCTCCACGGAGGCAAGGTTGGCTACTCTCACCGCATCTGGAACGTCAAGCCCGTGGACGGAGACGAGCCGAAGCTGATCCTCACCCTCCATTCTCCCGACGGCGAGGAAGGCTACCCCGGCAATCTCGACATCACCGTTACCTATTCCTTGCTGGCCTCCAATGCGCTTTCCATCCGCTATGAGGCAACCACCGATAAGCGCACCCCCGTGGCCATGACCAATCACGTTTACTTCAATCTGGGTGGCTATGCATCGGGCAAGATCTTCGATCACGTTCTGCAAATGGACGCCGACGCCTACCTGCCCACCGACGATCAGCTCATCCCCACGGGTGAGATCCGCTCGGTCGCCAACACCCCCTTCGATTTCCGTGAGCCCAAGACCATCGGCCGTGACTTCGCGGCAGAGGATATCGACCTGCAACAGGCAGGCGGCTACGACCACTGCTTCTGCTTCACGGGCGGTGAGACCAAGGAGCCGGTTTTGCGCGTGGAGGTCTACGAGCCCAATTCGGGACGTATCCTGAAGGTGTTTACCAACCAGCCCGCCATCCAGCTCTACACGGGTAACTTCCTCGGAGACGCCGAGCATCCCTTCAAGGGCGGATGCCCCCAGAGCAAGCAGGCGGCCTTCTGCTTGGAGACGCAGAAGATGCCCGATAGCGTCAACCGCGCGAACTTTAACGATGTGATCCTGAACCCGGGAGAGACCTACGAGCACACCGTGGTCTACCAGTTCTCGGTCAAGCAGTGATCCGTATTATCAAATGAAATAAAAACAGACGAAGGGATGCCGAGCAAGCGCCTTTCGTCTGTTTTTTTCTTATGGTCATCCTGTGCAAAATAGATAAAAAGAGAGGACATTCTTTGGACGCCCTGCGAAAATCTGACAAAAAAAGAAAAGATGAGAAAAAGGGATTGACAAAAATGGGGGAATTGTGTATAATATACCTGTTAGCAACGGCTAACCGCCACGGTTTAATAGCGAAAACATCCTCAAACGGGTGAGGAAAACAGGGAGAAGCATCATGAATTTGCGTCAGGCAGAAGAGGGAAAGGAATACATTATCCAAGCCATCGAGACCGATGACGAGGAGCTGGATGCCTTTTTGTTCTCCTTGGGCTGTTACAGCGGCGAGCCGATCACGGTGATCTCGCATTTGAAGGGCGGTTGCGTGGTGTCCATCAAGGACGGTCGGTATAACATCGACAACCAACTGGCAGAGGCCATTCGCATCTGACTGCTTTCCAAAACGAAAAAGATCATCGATTCTTTTTTGTTTGATTGTTAGCAACCGCTAACAATGTGATCTCGTTCTTTACGGTACAAGCCGAGGAAACATACTTGCTTTTCATTTTACAGAACAGGAGAAACAAACATGAGAATTGCTTTGGCAGGCAATCCGAACAGCGGCAAGACAACGATGTATAACGCTCTGACCGGCCGAAACGAAAAGGTTGGAAACTGGGCGGGCGTCACCGTTGAAAAGCAGGAGCATCCGATCAAGAAGGGGCTTTGCGGAGACGCGGGCGAGCTGATCGCCGTGGATCTTCCCGGTGCCTACTCCATGTCCCCCTTCACGTCGGAGGAGAGCATCACCAGCTCCTACGTCAAGAACGAGCATCCCGATGCGATCATCAACATCGTGGACGCAACCAATCTCAGCCGTAGCCTTTTCTTCACCACCCAGCTCCTTGAGCTTGGCATTCCCGTGGTGGTCGCGCTGAACAAGTCCGACCTCAATAAAAAGAAGGAAACCAAGATCAACGCAGAGCTGCTTTCCCAAAAGCTGGGATGCCCTGTCATGGAAACCATCTCCACCTCGGCCAAGGGCTTGCGGGAGGTCGTAAAGGCCGCCGCAGAGCGCATCGGGAAGGGACAGGAGGCTCCCTATGTGCAGGGAGACATCGACCTGACCGATAAGCAGGTGGTTGAGGAGGCAGACCGCCGTCGCTTTGCCTTCGTCAACGGGATCGTTGCCGAGGTCGAGACCCGACGGGTACTGACCAAGGATAAGAACGCGCAGGATAAGATCGACGCCATTCTGACCAATAAGTGGTTCGGCCTTCCGATCTTCGCCGTGGTGATGTTCGCCGTGTTCTGGATCTCGCAGGCAGGACCTGCCGTTTGGCTGGCGGATCTTCTCACGGGATGGATGGAAGCAGGGCAGGGCTTGCTTGCCGATGCCATCGGAAGCGATAGCATCTGGGCGTCGATCCTGATCGACGGAATCATCGGCGGTGTGATCGCGGTGGTTGGATTTCTGCCGTTGGTCATGGTCATGTATTTCCTGATCGCGCTCTTGGAGGATTGCGGATACATGGCGCGCGCCACCGTTGTGCTGGATCCCATCTTCAAAAAAGTGGGGCTTTCGGGTAAATCCGTGATCCCTTTCATCATCGGAACGGGATGCGCCGTCCCCGGTGTCATGGCTTGCCGCACCATTCGCAACGAGCGTGAGCGCAGAGCCACGGCAATGCTGGCGCCCTTCATGCCCTGTGGAGCAAAGCTCCCCGTTATTGCCCTGTTTGCAGGCGCCTTTTTCGGAGGCTCTGCTTGGGTGGGCGCTTCCATGTATTTTGCGGGCATTCTGATTATCTTTGTGTGCGCCTTGCTTGTCAACAAGCTGACAGGAAACAAAAAGAAACGTTCCTTCTTTATCATTGAGCTTCCCGAATATAAGTTTCCGAATCTCTGGAAGGCCTGCCTTTCCATGCTGCAAAGAGGATGGGCGTACATCGTCAAGGCAGGAACGATCATTCTCGTTTGTAACTTCGCCGTTCACATGATGCAGACCTTCGGATGGAATTTCCGACCGGTGGAGAACGCATCCGATTCGATCCTGGCAACCGTTGCCACCCCCTTCGGCTACCTGTTCGCTCCCATCGTGGGCTTTATTTCGTGGCAGCTTGCCGCCGCCGCCATCACGGGCTTCATTGCCAAGGAGAACGTGGTGGGAACGCTGGCCGTCTGCTTTGGAATCTCCAACCTCATCAGTGTGGATGAGCTGGCGATCGCAGAGGGCGCAAACGTCTCCGAGATCGCGGCCGCCTTCGGAACGGGAAGCGGTAGCTCCATGTTTGCCGTGGCCGCGTTGGCCTTTTTGATGTTCAACCTGTTCACGCCGCCTTGCTTTGCGGCGATCGGCGCGATGAACGCCGAGATCAAGAGCAAAAAGTGGCTCTTTGCCGGCATCGGACTTCAATTCGGCGTAGGCTATTCGATCGGCTTTCTCGTGTTTTTCTTCGGATCGCTCTTTACCGAGGCGCGCTTCGCTTCCATCTGGATCCCGATTCTGGGATGGGCGATCGTGCTTGGCTTTGCCGCGATCTTGACGGTCTTGATCATCAAGAAGAACCGAGAATTAAAGGCAGAGTACGCGCTGAGCGCAGAGAAGGCGTGACCGATGGGCTGGGGTGAGATTGTGGCGATCGCCTTGATCGCGCTGATCCTCGGCGGAGCGATCCTATACATCGTGCGCGCCAAGAAAAAAGGACAGAAATGCATCGGGTGTCCGTATTCCGGCTCCTGCCATAAGCAGGAATCGGGCGAATGCACCTGTGGCTCGGAGAGCCAAACCAAAGAAAAATGAAAAGAGATCCCCCTCAACCGTCGGTTGAGGGGGATTCGTTTGGTCTATCAGGATTCATCCTGCCAAGAGGTTGAGGAATCGTCCTTGTATTTCTTTTTGAAGATCCTTCTGCGGAAAAGGAAGATCGTGTAGACGACCCACAAAAGGAAGAAGATCCCACAAGCGATGATGGCGTTCGTCAGGGATTTTCCGGCGAAGCCGAGCAAGAACAAAAGCGGTGCGATCATCAACATCGCAGGGAAGTTGGAAAGAATGTAGAGGCTGGACGTGGGAGTATGCAGACCGGGGTCGATCTCCTTCATCAGGATCATACCGTTAGAGGCCGTTCCGGTCAGCGTTCCGAAGCTCATCAGGAAGAACTCATGCTCAAAGCCTCGGAAGCACTCCTTGGAGACCAAGCGGATATAAACGAAGGTGATCACCGTTCCCACAAGACTAAGGATCACGATGGGAAGGATGTAGTTTTTAATGTCATTGATCTCGATCGCCGCCACGCCTGCCACGATCATCAGATCGAAGGCGAAGCCCGAGATGCGATCCATTTGGTAATTGTTGATGTAATCCCGACTCATGATCTTGTGCTTGCGGAATCGCTTTACGAAGAACTTGATCAGCATGGCCGCCAGCGACGCCCAAAGGAAATTGAAGCCCCAAGCGATGCTGTTTGTGAAGTCCGAGAGAGCTCCCAGCAAGCACATAAATCCGAAGGAAAGGGCATAGGCCAGGGCAACGAACGCGGCGTGGCTCATGGATCTGTCCACCGATTCGTTGTCGGGGATCTCCTCGCCGCTGGGGTTGGTCTGATCCACCACCTCCTGCGTCGACTCTGCCTTGCGAACCGTGAGAAGCCCGCGCTTTTTTTGAATGTTGATATAAAAAACGCCGAACACCGAGGCCACCACAAAGCCGATGGAGGCCAGAGACAGACCGAAGCTGCCGTTTCCTGCAA
>JAZSKO010000132.1:0-1955 GCA_045534875.1 Eubacteriales bacterium
CCGAATGCGACGTGCCGTTTTCTTCATATCGGACTTTTTTGATCGAAAATGTCCGAAAAATGAAAAAAGGGTCTTGACATTGTACGAGAAAGAAAGTATAATGAAAAGGAAAAGACGGCGATCGAGCCAAAGGGAAAGGAGACCGCCATGACTGCAAACGAGATCCCATATGCCTTGCAGCTCCCGATCCAGATCGGAGGCCTCAAGGTCACGGTTTACGTGCATGAAAAAAGCTACGTTACGGGTGAGGAGTGTCTCTCCCTGCCACACAATCACGGAGACTATGAATTGCGCTACATCTGTCAGGGAAAGGGGAATCAGATCGTCGAGAACGAGATGATCCGAACCGAGGCGGGGGACATTCTCTTGATCCATCCGCAGGAGTTCCACTATCAAACCATGGATTACGCCACGCAGGATCTGGCGCAGTTCAGCTTTCGGTTTTCGCTCAAGCCCCCCACCGAAGCGGCCACGCCCCTCGCGCAGAGGACTTACGTAGCCCTTACATCCTTCCTCGACGGCTTCCGCTCGGCAAAGGACCCCAACAGAGAGCTCATCCCCCTGTTCGAGATGGTGCAAAAGGAGCTTCAGGACAAGGAAAGCGGCTTTTTCGCTTGCCTGCAAGGGGCGTTCGTCATCATCCTGACCCGCTTTTTGCGTCTGGTGTCCGACAATCCGCAGGGGATCCTTCCCTCGGAGGAACAGAAATACAACGGAAATCTGCGAAACCAGATCGACCACTTCTTCCGTTATCACTATATGCATGACGTCAAGCTCCAGGACCTCGCCGACGCCATCAAGGTCTCCACAAGACAGGCCTCGCGCGTCCTGATGAGAGAGTTCGGGGAGACCTATGTCAAGCACCTGATGAAGACCCGTATCCAGCAGGCAAAGTTCTTCCTGATCCACGGGGAAAACGACATTCATAAGATCGGAATGGATTGCGGCTTCCAAAGCTACAACTATTTTGCAACCTGCTTCAAGCAGGTAACGGGATACACGCCCACCGAGTACAGAAAGCTCTACCAAAACGGTCGATTCGACTAAACACATTCGACAAAAAGGAAAGGGGAGTCGGGAAAGCCCCGACAAAACAGACACCATGAAGCACGGAATTATCAACAGAGTCACCGACGGTATGTTCCGCTATCAGGCTTGGCCAAGTGTATGTCGAGACGAGAACGGCGTTTTGTACGCCGTATGCTCGGGACATCGGATCGCGCACGTTGGTCCGTTTGGAAAGAACCTGATGTTCGTCAGCCATGATGAGGGCGAGACATGGTCGGCACCGCAGATCGTCAACGATACCTTCCTCGATGACCGCGACGCAGGCGTTCTCTCTATGGGGAACGGCAAAATGCTGGTCTCTTGGTTCAATCTGCAACCGGAGTTCTATTGGGAAAATGAGGAAGCCTTTTCCAAGGGAGCTTACCCCGACATGATGAAGGCGCTCTACGCCCAGTGGCACACCCTCCCCGAGGATGCTCTGTTCCACGGCTCCTTCGTGCGCCTCTCGGAGGATAGCGGCAAAAGCTGGGGAGAGAAGATCCGCGTGCCGGTAACCGCCCCCCACGGCCCGATCCAACTGAAAAACGGAGATCTGCTCTACATCGGAAAGCTGAACGATGAAAATGGCGACGCGCAGAGATCCTTGCCCATCGGCGTCTGTAAAAGCACGAACGGAGGAAAGGATTGGAGGCTATTCGCTAACATGCAGAGCCACGAGGGAACGATCGGCGATAACTTCCACGAGCCGCACGCCGTGGAACTGCCGAACGGACGCATTCTGGGCGCGATCCGCGCGCAGGGAGCGAATGTGGCGCACACCTTCACCATCTACCTCACCCATTCGGATGACGGAGGAAAGACATGGAGCGTCCCGGTTTCCACCGATTTCTGTGGATCGCCTCCTCACCTGCTGTTGCACTCCTCGGGAGCGGTCATTCTGACCTACG
>JAZSKO010000169.1:0-7801 GCA_045534875.1 Eubacteriales bacterium
TCCCTGTTTGAGGTTTTTGAGAGTGGGGAGGTTTGGAGGGGAGAGGACTTTTTTCACTGCAATGTGTGATAGCATCCCCGTCGGGGTATAAAGCGAAAGAGTTTCGCTCACATTCCCCGATCGTTGGGAGCGGCACCTTGCCGCAAAGTCCTCTCCCCTCCAAGGTCTTCCTATCTCAGAAGTGCAGATTAGGAGTTCAGCTCCTTGCAGACGGAGTCAACGATGTTGACAGCTCTGTGAAGCAGCTCGGATCCAACGGCTCCGGTGGTGGCAGGGGTGATCACAGCGTCGAGAGCGGCGGTCAGCTCCTTGTCATCATCTACGTAGATACGCAGCCAACGATAGTTATCGTTCATGCGGTTGCAGAACTCATACGCATCGCTGAGCTGGTTGTTAGTGAACTGTGCGATGGAGAACACGCGGAGTGCGAAGGACTCGCCGTCATCATCGAAGATGAAGGTAAAGGTCACGGACTTGAAGTGGTCGCCGTTGTAGCGAACACGAACGATGTCCTTCTCCGAATCAACGCTGTACTTGATGTTCTCAGAATCCAGCTGACGGGTGAACAGTTGCAGCGAAGCTGCGGCGGGAGATACTTTCTTTTTCCCAAACATGGTCTTTTTCCTCCTTATAACCATTAGTTTTCATATTTTGGTCGATGGGGGAAGACGCTTGGGGATGCCCCGAAGACATCAATGTCTGTTTCCCGAAACGGCGTGGTGGATCATCGCGCCAAGACCGATGCAAAAAATTGCGGTGGCCGCCAGAAGCGTTTTGTCCGCCTTTTTGAGATACTTGACGGAAACGCGCTCCCGTTTGGGACTCGGTCTCTCACTCGCCTCGGGGACATACACCGTAACAGTTTGGGAACGGGATGCCTCGGTCTTGCTCACCGGACGGTAAGGCTCGACCTCGCTCTCCTGCTCCTCGGGCTCATCCGCCTCCTCGATCACCGCCGCTTCCTCACGCCGACGCTTTGCCGCATTGACCAAGCCAACGATCAGAACCACGACAGCCAGAACGGGGATCAGGAAAAGGATCGCTAACACGACCAACTCAACCGGGCTGGTTGCAGAAAAGAAATTGCCGATCTTTTCCAGAATGCTCATGAAACCCTCCGTTTTTGTGTTTTTCCCGATTTCGGGATAGAAATTACATAGTCATTATACACCCATTTTTTTGGTTTGTCAATACCTTTCTCTTTTATTTTTATCGTCACTTTTCCCTTTTTTCGTCTTTTTTCGCGTCTGTGCAAAATAGCGCTCTCATCTCCCCTTTTTTGGGGGAAAAGGAGAGGCGCTTCCCCTCTCTGACAAATGTCGTTTTTTTCGGGAATCTGCTTGACAAAAAGAGGCAAATGTGCTACAATGGTGAGGATGAAAAATCCATTTCGGAAAGGAAGAAACCGTCATGATCTACGATAGCAACGCCAATCTTTCCCGTTACGCATCGGTCCACCCCCGTTTTGCACGCGCCTTCGCCTTTTTTGAGGAGCTGATGGCAAACAACGCGCCCAACGGTTGCCATGTTTTGGAGGGTACCGAGATCGAAAAGGAGATCTACGTCAACATTAGCGGCGGAGAGAACCAGCCCAAGGATTCGGTTCGCGCCGAGGCGCACCGTCAGTACATCGACGTGCAGATCGTTTTGGAGGGCTCAGAGGCGATGTATGTTCCTGCCGGGACGCCTGCCATCGCCACTCCCTATCAGGCCGACGGCGACTATATGCTCTATGAGAACGTTCCTCTGAATGCCTGCCACCGCTTGGTGGTAAACGCCGGTAGCTTCGCTCTTTTCCTCGCCGAGGAGATGCACGCCCCCGGTCATTCCTCCCTGCCCGACGCGCCCACCAAGGTACGCAAGGCCATCATCAAGGTCCTGAACTGATCCCCCGAAAAAAGAGCGACCCTCTCGCGCGTGAGCCTGCTTTGCGAGGGAGGCTTGCTCTTTTTTCTCTTGAAAGGAGTATTCTTTATGTTAAAAGTGGACAACCTGACCAAGAGGTTTGGAAAGAATATCGCCTGCGACAGTGTGAGCTTTTCGCTGGACGCAGGCATCACGGTCCTGCTCGGCCCGAACGGAGCCGGCAAAAGCACCCTAATCAAATCGGTGATCGGCTTCCTTCGTTATGACGGCGAGATCACGGTCGACGGTATTCCCAACAAGAGCGTGGAGGCTCGACGCATCATGAGCTATATCCCCGAGATCCCCTCGCTCTATCCCAATCTCACGGTCTCCGAGCACATGGAATTTCTCGCCCGCGCCTACAAATTGAAGGACTACAAGCCCTACGTGGCCGAGCTGTTCGACCGCTTTGAGCTGGACGACAAGCGACGCAAGTACGGCGACGAGCTTTCCAAGGGAATGCAACAAAAGCTCAACATCTGTCTCGGTCTCCTTCCCCGTCCCCGTCTGATCCTGCTCGATGAGCCGATGATCGGTCTGGATCCGCACGCCATCAAGGAATTGAAGGCGATGCTGATGGAGCTTCGGGACGAGGGCTGTACCATTCTCGTCAGCACGCACATGATCGACAGCGTGGATATGCTTTGGGATCGGGCTCTGATCATGCAGGGCGGTCACATTCGCGCCAACGTGACCAAGTCCGAGCTGGACGCGCGCGGCGGCACCTTGGAGGAGCTGTTCTTTGAATTGACCGAGGCAACTCCCGACGCATCCTCGGAGGCAAAGGCATGAAGCTGTTCTTTTATTACGCCTTCTGCTCCTTCAAAAATCAGATCAAAAAGCTCTTTCGCTCCTGGGTGGCCATTTTCCTCGCCGTATGCCTGTTGCTCGGCGTGGTGTTGGGCCTTGGCGTGGGGCTTCTGACCACCTTTTTGGAGGAGGACAGCGGCGACGAAGCCGTTACCGAGGAGATTCCCGAGGAGGAATTGGAGGGAGAACCGCTCGACCCCGAAACCGCGCTGGGGCTTGCCGAATTGGCGGTGGCGGGCGTGGTGCTTCTCATTCTGTTTTTCAGTGTATTCTCCGCCGACAAAAATGGCTCCTCCATCTTTCTTATGGCGGACGTGAATCTTTTATTCTCTGCCCCCTTAAAGCCGCAATCGGTGCTTTTGTTCCGCTTGGGGCTACAGATATTCCTGTTACTCTTTACCGGCTTCTATTTCCTGCCGAACCTGACCCTCAACATGGGGCTCTCGGTCGCCATTGCCTTCGTGATGCTGGCGATCTGGGTGATCGCGCTTCTCTACGGTCGTCTGCTGAGCATCCTGCTCTACACGGTCTGCTCGACGCACGCCTCCCTGAAAAAATGGATACGTCCCGTGCTTTACGCACTTGTGATCCTGCTGGCGGGATGCTTTTACCTCCACCACACAAGCAGTGGCGCATCCCTGCTCACCTCCGCCTTCGGGTTCTTCAACACGCCTCTTTCCCGTTGGATCCCGATCTACGGCTGGTTGAAGGGGCTCATGGCTTGGGCGTTGCTGGGAGATTGGCTCCGCTTTGCTCTGTCTCTGTTGCTTCTCGTCGGTTGCGTTCCCCCTCTTGCGATCGGGATCTGGCACGTCAAGGCCGACTTTTATGAGGACGCGATGGCAAAATCCGCCGAGACCGCCGAAAAGCAAGCGGCGACCCAGAGCGGAAAGACCGTGCAACGCACCAAGGATCGCGGTGACCGCATCCGTCGCGACGGGCTTCGTCACGGTAGCGGCGCTTCCATGTTCTTCTTCAAGACGGTCTACAATCGCTTCCGCTTCGCCTACCTTCGGATGTTCACCAAGACATCTCTGTTCTACCTCTTTTTGGCGGTGGGGCTTGCGGTCCTGCTTTTGCTGGTCGCCGATCGCAGTTTCTACCCCTTGGTGGGGCTGTTGCTCTCGGTGGTGGTCTTCTTCCGCTCGATGGGAAATCCCATCTCGCGCGATGTGAACACCGACTATTTCGTCACGATCCCCGCCTCGCCTTGGGCAAAGGTCGGCTTTTCGCTCTTGGGCGGTAGCTTCGATTGCGCCTTGGATCTGCTCCCTGCCTCGGTCCTGTCGGCGATCCTGATGCGCGCGTCGGTCTGGGAGGCGGTCGCCTACTTCCTTTTGGCGCTCTCCTTGGACTTCTACGCCTCCAACGTCATGCTGTTTTTGGAGCTTTCCTTGCCCACGTCGCTCGCCTTGCAGATCAAGCAGGCCATCAGCATCCTGTTTATCTATTTCGGCATCCTGCCGATCGGCGCGGTGGTGCTGGTGGGCTTTATCCTCCACCTTTACCTGCCCTTCCTCTACGTGGCCGCCATGTCGTCGGTCCTGATCGGCGGCGTGCTGTTCGCATTTAGTCCTCTGTTCATCCAATTTGGTCGCAAATAAGCCGACCAACCGCTTTTGAAAGGAAGTAACCCTCATGCACCATCCCACGGATACCCCCCTGACCGATCCCCAAGCCGCACTCGACGAGGCCAAGGCCTTTTTCGGCATGGATCGCTACGCCACCGAGCAGACCGGCATTGACATTTTGGAGGCGCGTCCCGGCTACGCCAAATGTATGCTGAAAATTGAGGATCATCACCGCAACGCACACGGACAGGTGATGGGCGGCGTCTTCTTTACGATGGCCGACTACACCTTTGCCATCGCCTCGAATTTCCGTCAGCCCGCCACCGTGACGCAGACCTCGCAGATCGTCTTTCTCTCTCCCGTGAAGGGCAACACGCTCTTTTCCGAGACCGAATGCATCCGCGCGGGTCGGCGCACCTGCTTCTACAAGATCACCATTTCCGACGACACCGGCGCGCAAAACGCCTACGTCACCACCACGGGCTACGTGGTGGGGTAAAAAAAGAGCGCCCTCCGATCTCTCTGCTGACAGCAGGGAGCGGAGGGCTTTTTCTTTTTATTTATCCAAAGGTGACATTATAGTTGTCGATGGCCTCCTGAATGATGCGGATGGCCTCCTCTGCGCCAAACAGGCTCTTGACGTCGGTCTGCTTGTTTTCGAGCTGCTTGTAGACCTTGAAGAAGTGCATGATCTCATCAAAGATGTGCGCGGGCAGGCCGTCGATCGACTCGATGCCGAGATAGGTGGGATCGGAAAAAGGAACGGCAATGATCTTATCGTCCATCTTCCCGCCGTCCAACATACGCATCACGCCAATGGGGTAGACGCGGATCAGCGTTAAAGGGTAGATCGGCTCGGAGCAAAGCACCAAAACGTCCAAGGGGTCTCCGTCGTCGGCGTAGGTTCTGGGAATGAAGCCGTAGTTCGCGGGATAGTGCGTGGAGGTATAGAGAATGCGGTCGAGCTGCAAGATGCCCGTATATTTATCAAGCTCGTACTTGCATTTGCTTCCCTTGGGGATCTCGATCACCGCCGTAAAGTCGGTTGGTTTGATCCGTTCGGGTTCTATGTCGTGCCAGATATTCATGGTATTTCATCCTTTCCGTCGCGCGTTTACAGGTCTCCCTGTCCATTCTATTGTATCACACTCTTGCGTATTTTACAAGTCCTTTTGCTCGATTTTCTCATTTTCCCTCTGCTTTTTCCAGTTTGCGGGGCTGACGCCGTGGACCTTTTTGAACATTTTGGAAAAGAGAAAGGCATCCGAATACCCGCATCGCTCGGCGGTCTCGGCCACTGAAATGCCCTGCATCAGAAAGCGCGTCGCCTCCTGCATCCGCACCGATAGAAGGTAACCCTGCATGGTCTGTCCCGTTTTCTGACGGAACAGGCGCGACAGATACCGCCTGTCCAGATGCATCCTCTCCGCGATCTCCTCCACCCGAATGGGTTGCATATAGCTTGCCTTGACGTAGTCCTGCACCCTTCTTACGTAATGCCTGCCGTGCGGACCTGCCGAGAACAGCTCCTCGTAGAGACGAAATAGGTTGGCCGCCACGCGATATTCGGGCATTCCCTCCTCATCCTCCATCTCAAAGCACTGTATGGCTTGGGGGGAGGCATCGAATACGGGTGGAAGACGCGAAAAGCGTGCCGACAGCTCTCCGTCGAAGCCAAGCCACGCGTATTCCCAAGGGTCGTCGTCATCGGCTCGGTAAGTCGTGATCTCACCCGGCAGAATGCGAAAGATCTGCCCTCGCCCAACGGAATAGCGCTCGCCTCCCGTGAAGAAAACGCCCTTTCCTCGAAGGACACAGTGCAACAGAGTGTAGCGACGCACAGCCGGCCCGAAGGTATGCCCCGGCTCACAGCCCTCCCGTCCCAAAAGGATCGGATTGAGATCGTGCAGTCCTCGGTTTGTTAAAAAGATCTCCCTTTTTTCCATACTCTCCCCTTTTTTCGCTTGGAATAGTTACATTATACCATGTTTTGTTACCTGATGCAATGGCTTTTCCGAAAAAAAGGGTGTATAATGATGACAAGATCGGTTTTTCGAGGTTGGATCAAGCCGATAAAACGAAATAAGGAGAGAAACGACTATGAAAATCACCTTTATGGGTGCCGGAAGCACCGTTTTTTCCAAGAACCTTCTGGGAGACACCATGCTTTGTGAGCCCTTTCACGACATGGAAATCGCACTTTATGACATAGACGCCACGCGCTTGGAGGAATCCTACGTCTTGATCTGCAAGATGAACCAGACCATCAATCAGGGCAGAGCGCGCGTGAACAAATATCTGGGCGTGGAGCAAAGGAAGGACGCGCTTCGTGGCGCGGATTTCGTGGTGGACGCCATTCAGGTGGGTCTCTACGATCCCTGCACCATCATTGATTTCGAGATCCCCAAGAAGTATGGTCTCCGTCAGACCATTGCCGACACGCTGGGCATTGGCGGTATCTTCCGCGCTCTCCGCACCATCCACGTGCTGAAAGACTTCGCCCGCGACATGGAGGAGGTCTGCCCCGACGCGTGGTTCCTCAACTACACCAATCCCATGGCGATGCTCACGGGCTATATGCTCCGCTACACGGGCGTGAAGACGGTTGGTCTTTGCCACAGCGTACAGGCCTGCGTCCCGGGACTTCTGAATGGTCTGAACATGACCGACCGCCGCGAGGGCTGCAACTTCAAGATCGCCGGTATCAACCATATGGCTTGGCTCTTGGAGATCACCGACCGAAACGGCGTGGACCTCTATCCCGAGATCCGTCGCCGCGCCAAGGAGCGCAACGCCACCGAGCGTCACGGTGACATGGTTCGCTACGACTACATCGAAAAGCTCGGCTACTACTGCACCGAGAGCAGTGAGCACAACGCGGAGTACAACCCCTTCTACATCAAGGCGGGACGCGACGATCTGATCGAGAAGTTCAACATTCCGCTCGACGAGTATCCTCGCCGTTGCGTCAACCAGATCAACGCTTGGGAAAAGCAGTATCAGGAGCTGATGGCCGGCGGAAGCGTTCAGCACACGCGCTCTTTGGAATATGCTTCCTACATCATGGAGGCGATCGCCACCAACAAGCCCTATAAGATCGGCGGCAACGTGCTCAACCACGGCGTGATCCCGAACCTGCCTTGGGACGCCTGCGTGGAGGTTCCCTGTCTTGTGGACGGAAACGGCATCACGCCCACCTATGTGGGTAATCTTCCCTTGCAGCTTGCCGCGATGAATTCCTCCAACATCTATCCCCAGATGCTGACGATCGAGGCCGCTCACACCGAAAAGAAGGAGACGATTTATCAGGCCGCGATGATGGATCCTCACACCGGCGCTCAGCTCTCCACCGATGAGATCGTTGCCCTCTGCGACGAGCTTTTCGATGCCCACACCGCCGCCGGATTTCCGATCTTTTAAGGGAGGAAGGAAGACCTTGGAGGAGAGACCCCTTCTTCGGAAAGAAGGGGTCTCCCCTAAGTCGGATCGTAGCCATGTCGTTCTGTGAGCCAAGG
>JAZSKO010000110.1:0-5828 GCA_045534875.1 Eubacteriales bacterium
TCCACAAGCTGAAAGTCCACGATGACGAACTGCCTGGGGGTGTAGGCGCTGAGCAAAAGGATCTTCTCCCCGTTTTGCAGGGTATTTTCCATGGATTCTCCGTCCACCTGACACAGGCGAACGCCAAAGGAAAAGACCACCAAAACGGCGAAGATCGACCAAACGAACAGCTCCAAATATTCATAGGCCGCGCCAACAAAGCGTTTCAGGGGCGGCACAGGCGGCTTTGCCGCGGCCGCCGCTGCCTCGATTGCGGCATCGAGAGGCGTGACGTCTTCGGTCTCGGTCTCGATTTGCGAATTGCGATCTTCCGAATTCATGCGTGCTTCCTTTCTTTGCTTTGCCTCTCACACGGACGTCGCCGCGCGAGGGGAATTCAGTCTGCCTTCACCAAATGCTCCATGAGGGTGTAGCCGTTCTCGATGTAAAGACCGGTCGAGGCGGCCGTCTCCTCGGAAAAGCTCTCCTTGCCGCATCTCTCAACATCCGAGGAATAGAGCAGGAAGGGAACGGGGAGGATGGTGTGGGTACGCAGACGAACGGGGGTGGGATGGTCGGGCAGGACGAGAATACGGAAGTCCTCGCCGCAACCACGGAGGTATTCGTAAACGGGAGCAAGGATCTCGCCGTCGATCTTCTCGATCGAAAGCACCTTGTTTTCCAGCTCGGCGCGGTGGCCGCACTCGTCGGGCGCTTCCACGTGAACGTAAACGTAATCAAAACCGTCACGGAAGGCTTGGATCGCGGCATCTGCCTTGCCCTTATAGTTGGTGTGAACGTTTCCGGTCGCGCCCTCCACGTCGATCGAGCGCATTCCGGCGCAAATGCCGATGCCCTTGATCAGATCCACGGCCGAGATGACCGCGCCGCGAAGTCCCCATTTCTCCGAGAAGCTGGGAAGGGCGGGCTTTTTGCCGGGACTCCAGAACCACGCCGAGTTGGCAGGCTTGAGACCGCGTCTGCGGCGATCCTCGTTCACGGGATGATGGTTCAGAACGTCAAAGCTCTCCTTCATGATACGCAAGAACTCACCGCCGCCGTTCTCCTCGCTCGGCAGATACTCACCGATCCGCTTGCCGAGGATATCGTGGGGACGCATGAAGGGGTAATTCTCCACGCCGTCCTTCCAGAGCAGGCAATGACGGTAGCTCACGCCGGTGTAGAAGCGTCGGATCGAATCGCCAAAGGCCTCGTCGAGGGCGCGAATGAGCTGATCGGCCTCGGGAGTGGTGATCTCGTCGGCACTGTGGTCGAGGATGATCTTGTCCTCATAGGCCTCTCCGTTGTCCGAGAGGGTGACCACGTTGCAACGGTAGGCCGTATCCTCGGGCGACATTTCCAGCCCCATGCTCATGGCCTCCAAGGGAGAGCGTCCCTTCGAGTACACGCGAGGATTGAAGGAAAGGATCGCCATGTTGGCGGTATCGCTTTCAGGGACCATGCCGTCGGGGACGTTGGAAACCGTTCCCACAAGGGATTTGGATGCCAATTGATCCATCATAGGCTTGTGAGCGGCCTCCATAGGGGTGCGGTTGCCGAGCGCCTCTATTTTTTCATCTGCCATTCCATCGGGAATGAGTACAAAGTATTTCATAAGAGCCTCCGGGTTCAGTATGCAATTTTGCGGAAAAAACCGCATTTTATTTATTATATCACAAAATAAAGAAAAGTACAAGATATTATAGAAAAAAAGTTGATTTTTGTTTTTCAAACGGGAAAACACTCTTGACAAGCTGCGCGGAAGCGGGTATAATGGAGAGGATGACAAAACATTGGTCGATCCGACCGAAAAACAGGAGGAAGCAAGCCATGACGGAACAGAACAATCCGAAAACGATCCAAGGAGCGGCTCTCGCGGGAGCGGTCCTTTTGTATTCTGCGTCCAAAAGCGACGATATGCTCAAAAGCGCCATTCATCACTTCGTAAAGGACACCGAAAAGGCCTACGGCGTGACGATCTCGTGCGTGGATAGCGACAAGGAAGCACTCACGGAGAACGGAAAGAGCGTGATCGTGGTGGGAGGCTGTGATGAGGCCTCTCTTGCGATGGAGCAGGCTCTTACGGGAAAATCCTACCGTGTGGTGGTGGAGGAGCAGGGAAGCATCTACCGCATCACGCTGGTGGGAACGAACGGCATCAACACCATGCGCGCCCTGCAATATTTGTATGCGAATTCGGTCAAGGACGGCAAAATGACCATCCCCACGCAAATGGATATCGTGATCGACACCCTTTATGTGCGCGATCCCTGCATCGTTCTGCATGACGGAAAATACTACCTCTACTGCGGCAGAGAGAGTGGCTTTGGCGTGCGCGTGAGCGAGGATCTGTTGCACTGGTCGGAGGAGACCGTTATCTTCGACCACAACGAGGCCGAGGGCTTTGATGGATACCGCGACTACTGGGCGCCCGAATGCCACTACTACAAGGGCAAGTTCTATCTGTTCGCCACCTACCGTTCCTCGCTCAACGAGCACAGAGGAAGCGCGATCTTCCGTTGCGACACGCCCGACGGTCGCTTTGAGCTGATCACCAAGAGCGCGCACACCAAGACCGGTCGCGGACACCTCACTCCCTTCGATTGGGATACCATCGACGGCACACTTTACGTTGACGAGAACGGCAAGCCTTGGATGGTCTTTGTCTACGAATGGACCTCCACCGAGGACGGCATCGGTCGTATGGCCTACGCGCCGCTTTCGGAGGATCTGACGCACTTTACCGAGGAGCCGAAGATGATGTTCAAGGCCAACGACGCGCCTTGGAGCAACCGTCAGGTCACCGACGGCTGCTGGCTCTACCGTTGCGAGGACGGCACGCTCTTGATGATCTGGTCGAACATGGCCGACGGAAAGGGAATCGGAAACGGCTACACCGTTGGTCTGGCTCGCTCCTCCAACGGCAGGCTCGACGGCGAGTGGGAGCAGCTTGAAATTCCGCTCTTTAACCAAAATGACCGCAATATCTACTGCACCATCGAGGGAGGACACGGTATGATCTTCCGCGATTACGACGGAAGACTCTATCTCTCGATCCACGCGCCCAACCGCGGTGAGCACATCGCCGCCACGCGCATCCCCCTGATCGAGCAGGACGGTATGCTTCGCTTGGATCTGGTTCAATGATGGAACAAAAAAAGCAAGACGTCTCGCAATTTGAGGAGGGAACGCAGGAGACTGTCGCACCCGAGGCCTCGTCCGTGCTTTTGAAAAAGCAGATCAAGCGCGTGACGCTGATCGGAGGGCTTTCCTTGGTGGGGGCTCTGATCGTGGGTCTGGTTATTCTGCTGCTTCTGTATTTCTTCCTTCCCGAAAAGAAGACGGACGAAGGAAAGAAGATCACCTTTTATCCCGTCACCGATGAAAATATCTTTGAAAGTGCCGAGTATTTGGGGCTTGACAGCGGTATTTACTACTGCGAGGACCCCAACGGCTACGGTGTCAAGGAGGTCATCACCGACGAGGACAGGACCTCGTTTCCGGCAGAGGTCCGCTTTTTGGAGATCTATCTGAAAAGCATCATCAGCGCCGATCACGAGACCTACCGTTCGCTTTTCTCCGAGGACTACCTCAAAGAGAACACTCTGCCACAGTTTACCCAGCAGATGCTCTATAATATCTGTATCTACCGTGTCAGCGAGCAGGCAGGCGAGGGGGGCGAGGTAATCTCGGTCTATCGGGTGGAGTATATGATCCGAAGAAACAACGGAACCTTCCGACAGGACGTGGAGAGCGATGCCATCCGTCCCCAGTTTGTGGTGCTTTCCACAAGCGCGGAGGGAAGCATCCGCATCCAAAACGTCTACGGAAGAACGGTTGTGAACGGTTAACAGAGGAAAAAGTCACCCAAGTTGTTAATAAATTGTAAAAAATACAAATAGCGATTGAAAAAGTCGCGGTTGTATGATATAATTTGTAATTGCGTCGGCCACCGCCGAGACGGGGGTCGGTGTAAATAAAAATACACACATCGGGCGAGGATTGCATCGGTCCGCGAAAGCGGTTTTGGCAATGGCGTACCGATGGTGGAAAAACCGAAGGAGGACATGATCATGTCTATTATCTCGATCAAGCAGTTGCTTGAAGCAGGTGTTCATTTCGGACACCACACCAGAAGATGGAACCCCAAAATCCAGGAGTACATTTTCACGGAAAGAAACGGGATCTATATCATTGACCTGCAAAAGACCGTGAAGAAGTTCGACGAGGCGTACAACTTCGTCCGTCAGCTCTCCGAGCAGAACGGCACCATTCTGTTTGTCGGCACGAAAAAGCAGGCAGCAGAGGCCATCAAGGAGGAGGCTACCCGTTGCGGTATGTACTACGTGAACGTCCGTTGGCCCGGCGGAATGATGACCAACTTCAAGACCATCAAGAAGTCCATCGTTCGTCTGAACAACCTGTACAGAATGCAGGAGGACGGCACCTTTGACCTTCTCCCCAAGAAGGAGGTCGCCGCTATGCAGAAGGAGATCTTTGATCTTGAGAAGAGCTACGGCGGAATCAAGACCATGGAGAGACTTCCCGATGCTGTGTTCATCGTTGACCCCAAGAAGGAAAGAAACGCTGTTCTGGAAGCAAGAAAGATCGGCATTCCCGTGATCGCGATCGTGGATACCAACTGCGATCCCGACGATGCAGACTATATCATTCCCGGTAATGACGACGCGATCCGCGCCATCAAGCTGATCTCCTCCGCACTGGCAGACGCCGTGATCGAGGGTAAGCAGGGCGAGGAGACCGCAGAGGCTGTTGCAGAGGCAGAGGCTGTGGAAGCCGCCGCTGACGCTGAGTAATCGAAAGGAGAACAAACAATGGCTACGATTAGCGCAAAGGACGTTGCCGCTCTCCGCGCAAAGACCGGAATCGGCATGATGGAGTGCAAGAAGGCACTCGTTGAGGCAGACGGAGATGTTGAGGCCGCCATTAAGATCCTTCGTGAGAAGGGTGAACTCAAGGCAGAGTCCAAGATGGCCACCAGAATCGCCGCAGACGGTATCGTTGAGATCCGCAAGGAGGGCAACTACACCGCCATGATCGAGGTGAACTCGGAGACCGACTTCGTTGCAAAGAACGAGAGCTTCAAGGAGTTTGTCGGAGAGCTTCTGAACATCATTATCGCACAGAAGCCTGCGGATATCGATGCTCTGATGGCTTGCAAGTACGATGATAAAATGACCGTTGACGCAAAGGTGAAGGAGATGATCTTCAAGATCGGAGAGAAGCTGACCGTTCGTCGCTTCGTTCTGGTTGAGGGCGTTACCAGCACCTATATCCACGGAACCGGCTCCATCGGTGTTATCGCAAAGTTCGAGACCGACGTTGCCGACAAGCCCGAGTTTGCAGCTTTCGCAAAGAACATTGCCCTGCAGATCGGCGCATATCCCACGCCTTACCTCTGCCGTGAGCAGGTTCCTGCTTCGGTGATCGAGGAGGAGAAGAACATTCTCTTGGCGCAGATCGCAAACGATCCCGCAAACGCAAACAAGCCCGACGCCATCAAGGAGAAGATGGTGATGGGAAGAATCTCCAAGTTCTACGACAACAACTGCCTCGTTGACATGGCGTACGTCAAGGACGACGACATGAAGGTTGGTCAGTATGTCAAGGCAACCGCTAAGGAGCTTGGCGGAAGCATTGAGATCGTGGAGTTCTATCGCTTTGAGAAGGGCGAGGGCATCCAGAAGAGAGAGGAGAACTTTGCTGAGGAAATCGCAAAGATGACCGCAGGCAAGTAATCGCCGATTGCCCCCTCTGCTTTATGTGAGCAGAGGGGGCACTTTTCAAAAAAAATGAAAAAATTCAAAAAAAGTTGAAAAAAGGTATTG
>JAZSKO010000009.1:0-4566 GCA_045534875.1 Eubacteriales bacterium
CCTCCTTCTGCCTGCCTGTCACCGTTTCGGGCGCGCGAAGCTCGATCAGATGCGCCACGGCAGGAATGTTCTCCCCCTGCTTGATCAGGTCAGGGCTCATCATCGCCCCCGTCCCGAGAAACAGAACGCGACGAAGCTCGCCGCGCTCCAAGCGAGGAAGGATGTGGGAGGCAAGCACCACCGCCGAGCAACCGCATCCCGAGCCGCCGCCGTGGCTGTCCTGCGCCTGACGGTGGTAGATCATCTGTCCGCAATCGGCGTAAACGGGGGAAAGCTCCACGCCGTCGGCGCGCATCAATTCACACAGGATCGAGCCGCCCTCAAAGCCGAGATCCCCCGTAAAGATCCCGTCATAATCACGGACGGTCGTCTTGGTCGAGGCAAAATAGCGCAAAAGCGTCTCGCGAGCGGCGGGAGCCATCGCCGCGCCCATGTTGTTGGCATCGTTGATGCCGTAGTCGGCCGCCTTTCCCGGCATCCCAGCCGTGATCTGCACGCGGTCAGGATGCTCGCTCCCGCGCCCCACCAAGAACGCGCCCGAGCCTGTCACCGTCCATTGCGCGGTGGGAGGACGCTGAGAGCCGTATTCCAGCGGCGTGCGGTATTGTCTCTCGGCGGAGCAGTAGTGCGAGGAGGTCACCGCTCCGCAGACGCCGAACGCGCCGAGCGTGACCGTCACCGATGCCAAAAGCAGTCCCTCGGCGCAGGTGGAGCAAGCCCCGTACAAGCCAAAATAGGGGACGTCGTAGCTCAAAAGCCCGTAGGCCGAGCCCACGCATTGGTTGAGAAGATCCCCCGCAAACAGCGCCCCAACGTCGCGGTCCGCGATCCCCACCTTGGAAAGCGCGATGCCAAAGGCCATCCTCTGCATCTCGCCCTCGGCCGATTCCCATGTCTTTTTGCCGAACAGATCGTCGGGATCGTGCAGATCAAAGCCGTCGCCGAGCGGTCCCTCATGCTCCTTTTTGCCAACCGCCGAGGCCGCCGACAAAAAAGCGGCATCGAGTTGGATGTGTCCTTGCTTCAAGTCGTCACCTCCAAAAAATCTTTTTGTTATTATGCGCGTTTTCGCTTGCAATATGCGAGAGAATATGGTACAATAAAAGCAGAGAAAAATCGGTCACATAACGACCAACGAGAGGAGACAGAACCATGCTGTATACGATTGAAAATAACGATTTGAGGGTCACCGTTTCGGATAAGGGCGCGGAGCTGCAATCCATCCAAACCGCCGACGGTCAGGAGTGGCTCTGGCAGGGAGACGAGCGCTACTGGGAGGATCGCGCGCCGATCCTGTTCCCCTTCTGCGGTCGCTTCTGGAACGGTCTTGTCACCGCTCACGGCAAGCCCTGCGACCCCGGTATGCACGGCTTTTTGCGTCACTCTTTGCTCGATGTCGAGAAAAAGGACGCGCAAACGCTGGTCTGCACCCTGCGCTCGGACGCCGACACCCTGCAAAAATATCCCTTCGCGTTTGAGACGCGCATCTGCTACGAGCTTCGCGGCAACACCTTGGCGATCCGCGCGGAGGTGACCAACACGGGCGACGAGCCCCTTCCCTACGGCTACGGCGGTCATCCCGGCTTCCGCCTCCAATACGCGGGCGGCAAGATCGAGGACTACTACTGCCGCTTCCCCGGTAAGAGCGAGACGAAGGCACTCTGCTTTGACGAGAACAACTGCTTCATCACGGGTGGGACAAAGGAGTTCCCCATGCGAGACGGCTGCATCTTCGACATCAACGATCCCTTCTTTGAGACAGGCTCGACGTTCCTGTGCGATATGCCGAAGGAGATCACGCTTGGCACCGATCTCTCCCCTCGTCGCATGGTCATGCGCTACGACGATTTCCGCTATCTGGGATTTTGGAAGGCGCAGGGCGGCGCGTTCATCTGCATCGAGCCCTGGACCAGTATGCCCGCCAACTGGGGAGAGAGCACCGAATTGACCGAAAAGCCCGACTTGGTCCGTCTCGCTCCCGGCGAGACCAAGAGCCACGAATATACCTTGGAGTTCTTAGGATAAATCATCGCAAAAGGAGGACGCGTCATGATCCTGACATCCAACGAAAAGCCCTTCCATCTCCCTCTTGAAGCGGGACAGGTGGGACGGTACTGCATCCTGCCCGGCGCACCCGAACGGGTGGAAAAGATCGCCGCTCTTTTGGATGACCCTGTTTTCATCGGCTCGAACCGCGAGTTCACGGCTTGGAACGGACGCTTGGAGGGAGAAACCGTGACGGTCTGCTCCACCGGCATCGGAGGTCCCTCCACCGCCATCGCCGTGGAGGAGCTGGCCGATCTGGGGGCGAAGGTCATGATCCGCGTCGGCACCTGCGGCGGCATTGCGCTCCCCGTGGAAAGCGGGGACGCGGTGATCGCATCGGGCGCTGTGCGTCAGGACGGGACCTCCCACGAATACGCCCCTGCCGCCTACCCTGCCGTTCCCGACGCGCGGGTCCTGTCGGCGTTGATCGAGGCGGCCGAGGACGAGGGAGGACGCTACCACGTTGGCGTGGTGCAGAGCAAGGACTCCTTTTACGGACAGCACGATCCCCGTCGGATGCCGGTAGCCGATCGGCTTGCCGAGCAGTGGCAGGCTTGGCGGAGGCTGGGTGTTCTGGCAAGCGAAATGGAGGCCTCCACGCTCTTTGTGGTGGGCGCGTCACGCGGCTTGCAGACGGGCGCGGTCTTCCACGTGATCTGGAATCAGGAGCGCGCCGCAGAGTACGGTGACACACGCCAGACGCACGATACCGGTCGTGCGATCGGGCTGGCGATCGAGGCGATCCGAAATCTGATCCGCAGGCAAAAGAGCTAAGAGATAACCACGAAAAAATTTCAAAAAAAGATGGAAATTGCATTGACAACCTTTTCTTTGTATGTTAAAATATAAATAGGTGTCTTTTTATGCGAATTTCAAGGGCGAAAACGCCCTTCTATCATAAAGCACGGATCGGATTTTTTGTTTGAGAAAGGAAGTTTGAAAGAGAATGAGAAAGATGAAAGCAAGCGTTTCCATGATGATTTTGGCAGGCGTGCTGGCCGCAAGCCTCTCCTCCTGCGTTGTGCAAAGCGGACAAACCAACGTCCCCACCGGAACCGAGCCGCCCTACTATCAGGTGACCACCGGTCCCCAGACCCCCATCGTCACCCCGCCCCCCGTCTCCAACGACCCCGCCGACCTGACCTACGCGCCGGCTGACGAGACGGTCTACATCAGCGCCAAGAATGCAGGGCTCAAGCTGGCGGAGGACACCACCCGCTCCATCACCCTCGGCATCACCACCGAGCTGCACCGCATCGGTACAAGCACCTCTTGGAGCAAGGTGGAGTATCAGGGCGCGCAGTACTACATCGCATCCTCCCTGCTCACCACCGATGACCTCGGTGAAAAGACCTTTACCTCCTGCCAGAAGACCATGTACGTCAACACCGGCTCGGTGAACGTGCGTCTCTATGCTTCGGCGGAAAACGCCTTCTCCACCATCCTCAGCAACCGCTCCGCAGGCGACGCAGTCTCGGTGATCGCCGAGAACGGCACGTGGAGCAAGATCGAGTGGACCGAAAAGGGCGCGCCCAAGCGCGGCTTCATTAAGTCGGAGTTCCTCTCGGCCACCCAGCCCAGCGTCAGCGACACCGAATTCCTCAAGGCGTTCACCCTTTTGGATGAGCCTGTGATCATGTACGTCTCCGACGAAACCGCCAACCTGCGCGAAAAGCCCTACGCCGATGATCGCGGCACGCTCGTTGTTCCCGACGGTCTTCCCAAGGGAACCGAGGTCAAGGTCGTGGCACGCGGTACGGTGGAGAACACCGCTTGGAGCATGGTGGAATGGAAGGACGGCTCTGTGAAGCGTCAGTACTACATTGCCTCCAAGTGCCTCTCGGTCACGCTGGAAAGCGCGGCTACCCTCGATCAGATGCTCGACGCTTACCAAGAGCTCGTTGAGTTCGACTCCGTCAAGGATCTGTATATCTCGGTCAACCAGGCCTTCGGTCGCAGCACTCCCACCCGTATTCTGGACGAGGACGGAAACCCCTCCAACGCCGTGAAGATCCTGATCTTGAAGGATGCCGTGAAGGCCGTGGCCTACGGTACGATCGAGGGACAGGACCCCGAAGGGAACAAGGAGGAGCGCACGTGGTGTCTCATCCAGGATGCCGAGCTCGGCTTCTACTTCGTGGATTACACCATCCTCACCCCCAATGCCGACGGCACGCCCGCTCCCATCCCCGTCTCCCTTGACCAGTTGATCACCAACTACGGCTTCACCAAGCTGACCAACGCCGTCTCCATGAAGATCAAGGCAAACGATACCGACATCATGAGCGCGCCCGACGCCGACAGCGTTGTGGATTCCCTCGATGCCGACACCGTCGTTTCTGTGGTCGCGCAGGGCTCTACCGGCGAGTACGTGAAGAACGATTGGTACATCATTGAATACAACGGCTCTCACTACTTCATCATCCAAGACCAGCTGTCTTTGGCTTGATTGAGGGAAAGGAAAGACCTTGGAGGGGAGAGGACTTTTTCGGAAAAAAGTCCTCTCCCCTCCAAACCTCC
>JAZSKO010000274.1:0-3054 GCA_045534875.1 Eubacteriales bacterium
GTCTCTTGACAGCGCACTCCGTCGCTTTAAGCGTGCAACCGCTCGTTCCGGGATCCTCGCCGAGCTTCGTAAGAGAGAACACTACGAAAAGCCCAGCGTAAAGCGCAAGAAGAAGTCAGAAGCAGCCAGAAAGCGCAAATACAAATAATTGTATTTTGAAACAAGAAAAGCGACCGCGTACCCATTCGGGCACGCGGTCGCTTGTTCTTTTTTGTTCAGAACAGCTCGGTCAAAAACAGGATCAGGTAGGTAAGCCCCCCGCCTGCCACCAGAATGCTCATGGCAAGCGCTAAGATCCGAACCCAAGGGGCAAAGCGAGGGCTGTCCTTTTTTTCTTTGTGAGACATAGAAACCTCCTTTCAGGATCAATCCAGCGCAACACCGGCGGCAGGGATCTTGATCTTTTTTAAGCTTTTTGAGCCATCGGGGATGGCGGAGAGATCGTTGGTGGCAGACACCAGGGTTTGTCCGGGCTTCAAGGTCATCACCTGCACGCCGCCCGAGGTACGGGTCGCCATAACGGGGATCAGGGAGGACTTGATGACGATGGCGCGGTTGTCACTGCTCACCAGCATCAGATCCATCGGTGCTTTCTCATAAAAGGCCGCCACAACAGGGGACTTGGTGGAGAAGGCGGAGGTGATGCGGCGGCGATTTCCCGTGACCACATAGTTGGACATCGAGATCCGCACGCCCTTGCCGTTTGCGAACAGAAGGACCAGATGCTCCTTTTCGGGGTAGGCGTTCTGAATGTTCATCAGGATCGGCTTTTCGTCGGGATCCATTTTCAGCTTCACGGGGAGGTATTCGCCCAGAGCCGAGGCCTTGGTGGTGTCGAAATCGTCGGCCTTGGCGCGATAGAGCTGGGCGTGATCGGTCAGGAAGATCAGGTCGTCGCGGTTCTCACCGTCGAGGATGCAAAGGATCTCGTCACCGTCCTTGCATTTCTGCTCGTCGTTTCCTTGGAGAGAGCGGAAGGTGATCTTTTTGAAGTAGCCCTCACGGGTCAGAACGAAGCGCGCGCTGTAATTCTCGGTCTCCTCCTGCGGGAGGGTGGAGACGTCGCTCCAATCGGTGAGGATCTGTGTGCGACGCGGCTGACCGTACTTCTTTTTGATCTCGGTGAGCTGCTCGATGATCCGCTTCTTCTGCTTCAATTCGTCGGCGAGGATCTCCTCCATCTCCGCGATCTCCTTTTGAAGCCCTTCAATGTCCGAAATACGGTTGAGGATATACTCACGGTTGAGGTTGCGGAGCTTGATGTCGGCAATGAAGTTTGCTTGGATCTCGTCAATGTCGAAGCCCTTCATCAAATTGGGGATGACGTCCTCGTCCTTTTCGGTCTTGCGAATGATGCGGATCGCCTTGTCAATGTCGAGCAGGATCTTGCCGAGAGCCAAGAGCAGATGGAGCTTGTCGCGCTTCTTTTGCAGATCGAATTCCAGCTCGCGACGCTGGCAGGTCAGGCGGAAGCGGATCCACTCGGTCAGGATCTCGGCGATGCCCATGGTGCGGGGGGAGGAATCGATCAGCACGTTGAAGTTACACTTAAAGCTGTCCTCCAAGGGAGTGAGCTTGAAGAGCTTGGCCATGAGCTTGTCGGGATCAACGCCCTTGCGGATATCCAGGGTCAGCTTGAAGCCGCTCAGGTCGATCTCGTCGCGGAAATCGGTGATCTCCTTGATCTTGCCCTCCTTATAGAGAGCCGAGAGCTTGGCGAGGATCAATTCAATGGTGGTGGAGTAGGGGATCTGGATGATGTCGATGCAGTTGGCGGCCTTGTCGTAGACGTACCGCGCGCGCAGACGCACCGAGCCCTGTCCCGTTTCGTAGATCTGACGCATCTGCTCGGCGTCATAGAGGATCGCGCCGCCGCCCGAAAAATCGGGAGCCTTGATGATCTCCATCAGCTTGTCCACCGCGAGGTTGGGCTTACGCAGGAGCGCGATGGTTCCGTCGCAGACCTCGGCGAGGTTGAAGGAGCAGATGTTGGAGGCCATACCAACGGCAATACCCATATTGGGCATGACCAAGATATTCGGGAAGGTGGTGGGGAGCAGGACAGGCTCCTTCATGGTGGCGTCGTAGTTGTCCACCATATCCACCGCGTTTTTGTCGATGCCGCTGAACAGCTCGGCGCAGATGACGTCCAGCTTACACTCGGTGTAACGGGCGGCGGCGTATTTCATCTCGGAGGAATACTGCTTACCAAAGGAGCCCTTGGAGTCCACCAAGGGATGCAAAAGGGTGGCATTGCCGCGCGTGAGACGCACCATAGTCTCGTAGATCGAGGCGTCACCGTGGGGATTGAGCTTCATGGTCTGTCCCACGATGTTGGCGCTCTTGGTGCGCGCGCCGGTGAGAAGCCCCATTTTATACATGGTGTAAAGGAGCTTACGGTGGGAGGGCTTGAGACCGTCGATCTCCGGGATCGCGCGGGAAACGATCACGCTCATCACGTAGGGCATATAGTTCTTCTCGATCGTCTCGGTGATGGGCTGATAGATCACGGGAGCGTATTGGATCTCACGTTCTGCTTGTTTCTTCTTTTTCGCCATGAGGATGGAAGGTTCCTTTCTCTATATGATAAAGACCTGCGTCTTGGATTCAAAGGGAGCGAACGGTGTGGGCGGCCGCACGGATCATGCGGTTATAGAGGGCAAGCCCCAAGCCGTCCTTGGGGGGGAGGTGCGCGTAGATCACGGAAGCGCCCGAGCGGTCGGCCTCACGCAAGGCGTGAAAGAGACATTTGGCCTGCGAGGCAAGATCCTCTCGCGCCCCGACCGGAAACAACCGATGCGGCGCGAGGTGAGGAAGCTCCTCGTCGTAGCAAAGGATCGCACAGGAGGTAGCCGTTTGCTCGGCCTGCAAAAAGGACAAAACGCGCGACGCCTCGCCCTCCAACAAGACCAGCGGCGCCGACGGCGCATAGTGGCGATATTTCATACCGGGAGCGCGGGGCTGTTCCCCCTCTCCCAGCTTTTCGCGGACAGCCTTGTCCACTTCCACGCCGCCAAGGACAGCTTGCAGCTTTTCCAAGTCGGATCGTAGCCA
>JAZSKO010000171.1:0-2410 GCA_045534875.1 Eubacteriales bacterium
GTTACTACGGTGACGAGGAAAAGACCGCCGAGGTATGGCATGACGGATATTATCATACCGGTGACGTTGCTTGGCGCGACGAGGACGGCTTCTATTGGTACGTCGGCCGTGCGGACGACGTGATCAAGTCCTCGGGCTACCGCATCGGTCCGTTCGAGATCGAGAGCGTCATCATGGAGCTTCCGTACGTGCTGGAATGCGGCGTGTCGGCGGTTCCCGATGAGGTCAGAGGACAGATCGTCAAGGCGTCGATCGTTCTGACGAAGGGAACCGAGCCCACCGAGGAGCTGAAAAAAGAGATCCAAACCTATGTTAAGGAGCACACCGCGCCGTATAAGTATCCCCGTTTGGTGGTCTTCCGCGATGAGCTTCCCAAGACCATCAGCGGCAAGATCCAACGAAACAAGCTCTGACCGTCGAAGCCCCCAAGGAGCAAAGATTGAGCCACCCAATGGCGATTTCCTGCGAAAAAAAGAGAAAATAGATGGGAAATTCAAAAATTCCCTTGACAAATCCGAAAAGATGTGCTAAAATGAATCAATCAAATAAAAGGCGTTGACGAAAAGGGCGCAGAGAGTACGGTCATTCAGAGAGGCGGCGGTTGGTGCGAGCCGTTTGACAGGTCCTGTGTTTGTAGTTTCCGAGCCGGGAGGAAGAAAGCCGCAGGCAAGTAGAACCTCTCCGTGATTGCTGCGTGAATGCATAGGAATTCTTGAATTCCAACAGGGGCAGTCTAAGACTGCAATTTGAGTGGTACCGCGGGTGTTTATTGCGCTCGTCTCAAAGCATTTACTTTGAGGCGAGCGTTTTTCGTCTCAGGAAAGAGAAGGTATTGGAATGGAACAAAAAATGAGCGGACTCAGCTATAAGATCCGCGAAATGGCGGCGAGAATCCGCGAGCTTCGGGAGATCGAGGGCATCACCGCCGAGGAGATGGCCAAGCGCGTGGAGGTTTCCGCCGAGGAGTACGCCCTGTGCGAATCGGGTCAGAGGGACCTCAACTTCGCCTTCATTTACCGATGCGCTCTGGCGTTGAACGTCAACGTCACCGACATCATCGAGGGATATAGCCCCAAGCTGAAATCCTACACCGTCACCAGAAGCGGAGCGGGGCAGGAGATCGGAAATGCCCACGGCATGACCTACTATAACTTAGCCTACGCCTTTCAGAACCGTATCGCCGAGCCTCTGTACGTGCGAAGCGTCTACGACGAGGCGGCGCAGCTACGCGACATCGAGCTGACCACCCATAAGGGACAGGAGTTCGACCTCGTGGTCGAGGGAAATCTCTTGGTGCAGGTAGGAGAGCATCGCGAGGTGCTGGGCCCCGGCGACACCATCTACTACGATAGCTCCACCCCTCACGGGATGATCGCCGTGAACGGAAAGGATTGCGTCTTCTACGCCATCGTGCTCAACACGGCAGGTGAGCCGATCCCGGAGCTCACCTCGGCCAAGAGAGCCATGCAGGAGCCGCAGGCAAGAGCTGCCAAGGACACCAGAGAGCGCATTTGGCATAAGTACATCGACGTGACCGAAAACGAGTTCGGCACGCCCACCTCGATCACCTTCAAAAATACGGACACCTTCAACTTCGCCTTTGATCTGGTGGATGCCTTGGCAGACCGTGAGCCCGGCCGCTTGGCTATGCTCCACATCGCCAAGGATAAGACCGAGCGGCGCTTTACCTTTAAGGACATCAAGAGAGAGTCGGCGCGGTGTGCCAACTACTTCAAGGCGCTCGGCATTAAAAAGGGAGATCGCGTGATGCTGGTTTTGAAGCGTCACTACCAGTTCTGGTTCGCCATGATCGGTCTGAACAAGCTGGGCGCGATCGCCATTCCCGCCACCAATCAGCTCCAAGAGCACGATTTTGCCTATCGCTTTGAGTCGGCAGGGATCTCGGCGGTCATTTGTACCGCAGACGGAGATACCGCCAACCAGATCGACATGGCATCGCAGGGAAATGCGACCTTAAAGCACAAGCTCATCGTGGGAGGCAACCGAGAGGGCTGGCGAAATTTCGACGAGGAACGCTCGCTTTACAGCACTCACTACAACCGCACTGCCGATTCCCCCTGTGGCGACGACGTCATGCTTATGTATTTCACTTCGGGAACCTCCGGCTATCCCAAGATCGCGGTGCATAGCCACAAGTATCCGCTCGGACACTTCCACACCGCCAAGTATTGGCACAACGTAGATCCCGACGGTCTGCATTTTACCATCTCGGACACGGGCTGGGCCAAGGCCATGTGGGGGAAGCTCTACGGTCAATGGCTCTGCGAGGCGGCAACCTTTGTGTACGATTTCGACCGCTTCGACGCGGCAGATATCCTTCCCATGTTCGCCAAGTACGGCATCACCACCTTCTGCGCGCCGCCCACCATGCTCCGCATGATGGTCAAGC